>DAIODL010000079.1:0-8609 GCA_036746815.1 Desulfobulbus sp. | reverse complement strand
GACCTGCACACCCTACGAAATGGGCTTCACCAGTTGGGCCTAGATTACTGGGTAGAGGAACTGAATCACTGGCTGAACGGTCAGTTTGACGAAGAGCGCATGGCCCGGTGTCTCAACATGCCCGAGTCCACCATTGCCGCTGGTGCGGACGCCATGATGGCGTATCTGCAGGCCAAGACCCTGGTCAACCTGGATGAGGCCCGGGTCGTTTTTCTGGGAGAGGGGCGGGCGGGGAAAACCTCGCTTATACGTTGTCTGTTTGGCGAGGAGTTACAACCAGACGAATCACCGACACCCAATATTGAAATTCGACGTCGGCGGGAAAAGATGGGCGAGCACAATCCAATGGTGCATTACTGGGATTTTGGTGGGCAGGTGATCCTCCATGCGACCCATCAATTTTTTCTCCGGGAAAAATGTGTGTATGTGATTGTTCTTGATGCTAACCGCAATGATTTTTTGGAATACTGGCTTGATCATGTCCGTTATTTCGGCAAGGAATCGCGTACCCTGGTGGTCTGCAGCAAAATTGATCAACGTGCCGATGGCGAAGCTCTGGAAGCAAATATTGATATTGATAAAATTCACCAACGATACCGCTTTATTTCCCCCGAGGTTTTTTATCTTTCGAGTCGCACCAAAGAAGGCGTTCCTGAATTTCAGGCCGCGCTACGGGAAACAATTGTCGAAAGTCTGATTCTGAACAAAGATACTCCGGAACCGTATTTCCAGGTGAAAGAGGCTTTGCTGCATGAAAATAAGGATTTTATTGCTAAAACGCGATTTCTTACCTTATGTGCCAAGACCGGGCTGACAAAAAACGATGCTGAAACCGCCTTAAAAGTGCTCGATTGCCTGGGAGTTGCCATCTATTTCCCCCAGTTGTCGAGTCATACGGATGTGGTGCTGAATCCGGAATGGATTACCCGCGCCATCTATTTCATTATTTGGAATACAAATAAAGAAAACGGTCAGGGCTGGCTTTCTATTGCCAATGTAGAAGCATTGTTTAAAAATATTCATACGTCCGGCAGGAAAGCGAACGATGGCACTCCTGTTGTACCCCAGGGAAAGTTCGCCTTTCTTCTTGAACTGATGAAGGAATTTAAGTTGGCCTTCCCGTTAAAGCACCTGCCGGGAACATTATGCGCCCCCATGTTGGCACCGGTGAAGGAACCTGCGCATGGCATACAAGAAGAGGGGAGTCCGCGTTTTGTATTTCGTTTTTCCTTTCTGCCGCTAGGTTTGTTGTACCGCTTTGTCACAGAATCCGGCGCCGAGGTGGACGCTGCATATCTATGGCGGCATGGGGCTGTGCTCACCGATGGTGAGCATCGTATTCTGGTGACTTGTGACGGATATAACAAAACTATTATGCTCATTGGAGCGGGTGCGGATACGGGAGAGTATCTCCTCGAATTACAGTGCCGCTTGGGGCGCTTGATCCATACGGCCTTTACGGATCTCCTCTATGACGTGAAATTTATTAATCAGCAGGATAAGGCATTCGATTGGAATGATTTGCTCCTGCGGTATCGAGATCAGGGTATAGAGGGAATTGTTTATGGCGGAGGCGAAACCATTGCTCAGATCCGGGGCATTTTCAAAAATTTTCTGGGGGATAATTTTCCACAAATAATCGAAGGAGTACTCAAACGAACAGGGATCTCAATGAACATAATCCAGAATAACAATCAGCAGGTCACTAACGAGCAGCATGTAGAACAAAATCAGCACAACACGCAGACGTTGCAGGTTGTGACATCATGTCTGCCAGAGCTGAAAAGCGAACTGACACAGCTTGAGCGGGCGATCAGTCGCTTTGAGGCGGCTGAACCGGCGAGTGCTGAAAAAATCCAAAAGGAGCTTGCGCAACTTCGGCAGGAAATGGGCTACCTCAAGGAGGATCATGCGGAACTTGCGGCACTCACAAAACAAGAGGATAAAGCTCAGGTAAAACCGGTTCTTTGGCGGGTCAAAGAAGGGTGGGACAAAGTGGCCAAACTGGCGCAACAGGTATATTACGTTGCCGCGTTTCATGAAACCGTAGGGTCAATTTTTGATAAAGTGCTCCCACTCATCAACGATGTGTGGAATAAATTTTCCATGTAACTGCTCTCAGCCATGAACCTGCTCCTGCTGGAACCTGAGGAAATTATTGGAGGCGAGGCCGCCGTCACCGGGCGGCGGGCCGAGCATCTGCGTACGGTGCTGAAAGTGGTGCCGGGGGATACGGTACGAGTCGGCGAGGTGGGCGGCAGGATGGGCACCGGGCGGGTGCTCACTGTCGCAGATGATGAGGTACGACTGGCTTTGGAATTGACCCAGACTCCGCAAACCGAGCCGCAGGTGGAACTGATTCTGGCCCTGCCGCGGCCCATCATGCTGCAGCGCATCTTCAAGCAGGCCACGGTGCTAGGGGTGCGGCGCTTTCACCTCATCCGCTCACGAAGGGTGGAAAAATCCTTTTTTCACAGCCCGGTGCTGGCGCCGGACAAGATCCGCGAACTGCTCATCGACGGCATGACCCAGGCCATGGACACCTGGCTCCCTGAAGTGACGATCTACGACCGATTTCGCCCCTTTGTCGAGGATGTGCTGCCCACACTGCAGGGGCAGGGATTGATCGCCGACCCTGGTGGCGCAGGTACGTTGCTTGATGCGCCGGTCACCGGCAGTGCGGGCGAGCGGCTGCTTTTGGCGGTGGGCCCGGAGGGCGGCTGGATTGACGAGGAGGTGCAGTGGTTTGTGCGCCAGAGGTTTTACAGCTTCACCATGGGGGGGCGCATCCTCCACGTCGATACTGCCGTGGTCAGTCTGCTGGCCCAGCTGCAGCTGCTTTACGATCTGCGGAAACGCTGAACCAGTTTGTTTGAAAGCAGGGTGAATTCCGGCAGCTTCAGCAGATGCAGTCCCACCGCGTAAATCCCCACCGCCACACCAATCAACACCCCCAAAGCAACTGCCTGCACTATCAGGCGGCCATGCATCCAGCCGGCCAGTCCCCATTCCAGTCCCCAGATGGCGCAGCTCATCAGCGCGGTGGCCAGCACAATTTTTCCAATACCTCCAAAAAGATAGCCCAGCGGATAGCCGTTCAGTTTGCGGTAGAGCACCACGCTTAAAAAAAGAAAATTGAGGATAATGGCCAGCGAGGTGGACAGGGCAATGCCCCGATGCTGCAGCACGCCGATCACCAGGAGAATGGTGAGCACATTGGCGCCCACGCCCAGGAAACTGCCGATCACCGGGTATTTGGTGTCGCCGATGGCATAGAACACCGGCACCATGACCTTGATGGCCGAATAGGCGAACAGGCCGATGGCATAGAAGCTCAGGGCGCTTGCGGTCTGCATGGTGTCGTGGGCGGTGAACACACCATGCTGGAAGATGAGACGGATGATGGGCTCGGCCAGGAGTATGAGGCCCGCGGTGGCGGGAATGGCCAGGGCAAAGACCAGCACCAGGGAGGAGATGAAGGTCTGTTTCAGTTCCGCCATATTGTGCTGGGCCGCCTGCTTGGCAAGCACCGGCATGACCGCGATGGACAGCGCCACCCCGAACACGCCGATGGGCAGCTGTACCAGGCGGAAGGCGTAGTTGAGCCAGGAAACCGAGCCCTGCACGCAGCTGGAGGCGAAGTTGGTGTTCACGAACACGTTGATCTGGGTGGCGGAGAGCCCGATGGTGGCGGGCAGCATGAGCACCAGAATGCGCCGCAGCCCGGGATCGGTAAAATTGCAGTTCAGCCGCAGGCGAAAACCCACCTTGCGCAGAGTGGGCAGCTGCACCAGAAACTGCAGTGCTCCGCCGATCAGGGTGCCCCAGGCCATGCCGGCAATGGCGGGCTGGCCGAATTTGGGCAGCAGCCAGGCCAGGCTCAGACCGCCGACAATGGAGCCCAGGTTGAAATAGGTGGAACTCATGGCTGGCACGAAAAATCTGCCCTTGGTATTGAGCATGCCCATGACCACCGCGGCGAGCGATACAAACAGCAGAAAGGGAAACATGATCCGCGTCAGATGCACGGTGAGTGCGGTCTTGCCGGTGATGGCTGTAAAATCGGGCGCCAGCAGATTGACGATGGGTGTGGCAAAGTAGATGCCGATCAAGGTGAGCAGGCTGATGATCAGGGTGAAAAACATCAGCACATTGCCGGCCAGCCTCCAGGTGGCCTCCTCGCCCCGGTTGGTGCTGTAGTCGGTGAACACGGTGACAAAGGCCGCGGAAAGCGCCCCTTCGGCAAACAGGTCACGCAGCAGGTTGGGGATGCGGAAGGCGACCACAAAGGCATCGATGGCGAAGCCGGCGCCGAACATACCGGCGAATACCTGCTCACGAATCAGTCCCAAAACCCGGCTGCACATGACGGCAATACTGACCGCGCCTGCAGAGCGGGCGATTTTTCCGGTGGAACTTGCGGGCTGGTGAGAGGGTTTATCAGTCATTGATTGTGGGACTATGAAAGGGTATCGCTTGACTTTGCAGTAGTATCATATGAATATACCTAAAACTTGTTTCAGTGGCCCGATGGTTACCATTCTTGCCGCGAAAGCGAAAGAGCTTTCACCGTCTGCGGGCGGAAATGCGGCCGGAGGGCGCAGTAAACCTGGAAAAAGACACTTCTGAGATTTTCTCTGGTTGCTGTGCGGGCACCAACAAGATCTGAATAATTGATGCAATCAGTTTCACTCAATGGAGGTTTCCATGCAGGACGTTCAACAGATCAGGAATGTGGTGTTTCTTGGCCATGGCAATAGTGGCAAAACAACCCTTGCCGAGGCTTTACTGTTTACCGCCGGTGTGGTGAAACGCTTAGGCAAGGTGGATGATGGCACCTCAGCCCTGGATTTTGAACCCGAGGAAACCAAACGCAAGATCTCCATTGGTACCGCTTTCAGCCGGATTTCCTGGAACAAGCAGGATATTTTTCTCAGCGATACGCCCGGTGACGATAACTTTTTCAATGAGACCCGTTTTGCGGCTCAGGTAGCGGACAGCGCTGTGCTGGCCGTGGGCGCGGTTTTGGGTGTGCGGCCGCAGACCGAGAAATTTGTCGAGTTGATTGAAGAAAATCAGCTGCCCCGCCTTATCTGTATCACCAAGATGGACCGTGAGCGCGCCAATTTCCAGGCCGCGGTTGATGGGCTTGCCAGTACCACCGGGCTCAATCCTGTGGTGCTCTATCTGCCCATCGGCGCGGAAGACAAATTCAAGGGGCTGGTGGATGTGCGTGCCCAGAAGGCGCTCATGTTCGGTGATGGCGGCAAGGTGAGCGTGGCCGATATTCCGGCGGAGCTCACCGATGATGCGGCATCGCTGCTGGAAAAACTCATGGAGCATGTGGCCGAGAGCGATGATGATTTGCTGGAGAAATTTCTTGAAGAAGGAGAGCTCACCAGTGAGGAACTGCAGACAGGTTTGATCGCCGCGGTCAAGAAGGGGCAGATCGCGCCGGTCTGCGCCTGCGCTTCCCTTGCCAATCTGGGCTCCAGTGTGGTGCTTGATGCCATCACCCAGCTCTTGCCGTCTCCTGCCGAGCGGCCCGCCCGGGAAGGTATCAATCCCAAAAATGACGATGTGGTTGAGCGTGCTGCGGTCGTGGATGCACCGTTTTCCGCGATGGTGTTTAAAACCATGGCCGACCCCTTTGCCGGGCGGTTGACCATCTTCCGCGTTTTTTCCGGTACCCTTAAGGGTGACAGCTTCTATAACGCCAACAAAGAGACTTCCGAGCGTTACGGGCAGTTGTTCGTTATGATGGGCAAGGAGCAGAAACCGGTTGATGAGGCCATTCCCGGTATGGTGGTGGCTGTGGCCAAACTCAAGGAAACGACCACCGGCGATACCCTGTGCGAGGAAGCCAACCCCATTATTTATCCCTCCATCGAGCCGCTGCCCACGGTGCTTTCCTACGCGGTGAGCGGCAAGAAGGGGGATGAGGAAAAACTGTTTGCCTCCATTACCCGTCTGCTGGATGAGGATCAGACCCTCAAACTGACCCGCGAGGCGCAGACTCGCGAGACCCTGCTTTCCGGTGTGGGCCAGGTGCATCTGGAAGTGGTGGGAGAGAAAATCAAACGTAAGTTCGGTGTGGACATGGAACTGCGGTCGCCGCGCATTCCGTACCGTGAAACGCTGAAGGGCAAGGTTACGGTCCAGGGTAAGCACAAGAAACAGTCCGGCGGCCGTGGCCAGTTCGGTGATTGTACCATTGAGATGGAGCCTCTGGCCCGTGGCGAACAATTTCAATTTGTCGACAAGATTGTGGGCGGTGTCATCCCGCAGCAGTACCGGCCCGCCGTGGAGAAGGGCATTGTCGAGGCCATGGAAAGGGGCGTGATCGCGGGCTATCCCTTTGTGGATTTGAAGGTGACCTTGATCGATGGTTCCTATCACTCCGTGGATTCTTCGGAAATGGCGTTCAAGGTCGCGGGGTCGCTTGCTTTCAAGAAGGGCGTGGTGCAGGCGAATCCAGTGCTGCTGGAACCGATCATGAACATGGAGGTACGGGTGCCCAAGGATTTCGTCGGCGACGTGATGGGCGACCTCAATAGCCGTCGCGGCCGGGTGCTGGGCATGGACTCCTCGCCTAAGGCGGAGATCATCAACGCCCAGGTACCACAGTCGGAAATTCTGATGTATGCCCTGGATCTGACCGCCATGACCGGCGGCCGCGGAACATTCACCACGGAATTTTCCCATTATGAGGAAGTGCCGGCACAGATTGCCGAGAAGATCACCGCCGCGTACGACAAAGAGAAGACGGAAGAGTAATGGAGAAGGTAAAAGCCCGGACGTTTCGTTGTGGTGTGATCACCTTGAGTGATCGGGGATCACGGGGTGAGCGCGTGGATACCAGCGGTCCGCTGGTGGAGGAGATGCTGCTGGCGGCAGGTTTTGTCATCGCCAAAAGCGATATGCTGCCCGATCAGGTGGAACCCATTAAAGCGTTATTGCAGCAGTGGGCCGATGAGGAACACCTGGATATGATTGTCACTACCGGCGGTACCGGCGTGGCGCCCACGGATGTGACCCCCGAGGCGACCCGGGCGGTCATTGACCGGGAAGTACCGGGGCTGGCCGAGGCCATGCGTATGGCCAGTCTGCAGAAAACTATTCAGGCGGTCTGGTCACGGGGTATTGCCGGTATCCGCGGCAACTGTTTTATTCTGAATCTCCCTGGCAGTCCCAAAGCGGTGCGGGAAAATCTGGCCGCCGTGCTGCCTGCCCTGGCACATGGTCTGGAGAAACTGCAGGGCAGTATTGTTGACTGCGGGTTGACCGTCTAAAAGAGCAATGCACATGGAAAAGAACAAGGCCGGTTCCTGCAAAGGAACCGGCCTTTTGTTTTATGCATACTTGCTCAACGTCAACGGGTTTATCAGACAATACCGTCGATCAGTACCTGTTTGCCGGCCCCTCCAGGGACGGCTTTGATTTCACCGATGAGGAAAGGCTGTTCACCATGGGCCGCGAACTGCAGCATGGTATCCTCAACCGTCTGTTCGGGGACAACAGCCATCATGCCGATACCCATATTAAAAGTTTTATACATCTCGGGCCAGGTGATGTTGCCGTGTTGCTGCAGGTAGGAGAAGCAGGGCGGGATGGGCCAGCTGCCCGGATGAAAAACCGCGACGCAGGAACTGGGCAGAATACGGGGCACGTTGTCTATAAAGCCGCCGCCGGTGATGTGTACCAGGCCGTGGATGGGGTGGCGGCGCATGGTGTTGAGTACGCTTTCCACATAAATACGGGTCGGACGCAGCAACTGTTCACCCACGGTACAGCCGAATTCTTCGATGAAGTCGTCCACCTTTTTTCCCAGATCCTGGAAAAACACTTTGCGCACCAGGGAGTAGCCGTTGGAGTGAAAACCGGAGGAGGCAAGACCTATGATTTTGTCACCCACGCGGATATCGCTGCCATCAATAAGGGCGTTGCGGTCGCCAATGCCAACCACAAATCCGGCCAGATCATAATCACCAGGCTGGTAGAGACCGGGCATTTCCGCCGTCTCGCCGCCGATGAGAGAGCAGTTCGCCTGCTTGCAGCCATCGGCAATACCTTTGACAACCTCGGTGGCCACATCAAGATCCAGCTTACTGCTGGAAAAATAATCCAGGAAGAAAAGGGGCTTGGCGCCACTGACCACAACATCGTTTACGCACATGGCTACCAGGTCAATGCCGATGGTATCATGCTTGTTGCATAGCTTGGCGATATTGAGTTTGGTGCCCACGCCATCGGTGGAGGCCAGCAAAACCGGATTTTTCAGGTTTTCGTTATCAATGGCAAAGAGTCCTGCAAATCCGCCGATGTCTGTGAGGACACCATGACGATGAGTGCTCGCGACCAGAGATTTGATTCGGGAAACAAACTCATTGCCTTTGTCGATATCGACTCCGGCTTCGGAATATTTGGAAGGCAATTGCGTCATGGAATATTTTGATGCTGCCTGACAGTAGCGGAAGTCTACCACGGAATGGGAGTCTACGGTACAGAGACAGACAATAAAAAAGGAATAAGATTTTTTGAAAATACTTTTTTTGATATATCGTTGTCAATAGCTTTGTGCGGCCTTGCACAGGCTTGGGCTTTCTGGT
>DAIODL010000078.1:0-8626 GCA_036746815.1 Desulfobulbus sp. | reverse complement strand
GTTCTCATTGGTTCATCGTTGCCAGGGAAGCGCGGCGCACAAAAGCAGGTCTCATTTTGATGATGACAATCCAGACGAATACGTCCCTCAATCTGTTCTGGAGACCAATTCACTGCACAACTTCTCATCAACGAAGCAACCAGCTTCATCCTGCTTTGACAGCGGTAATGGCGCGATAGTGGTTGCTGCGCCGCATGGTGTTGCAGAAACAGCAGCACAGCCATGGAACTATGCCAGCCATGAAGATTCTTTTGATTTCACCCAATACCCTGACCGCGCCTATCCGGTCTATCCCATTAGCCTGGATTACTTCCGCGACCCGCCCAGAATGCCACCCAGCACTCCGCGCAGGATCTGGCGCCCCAGCTGGCTGCCTATGGTCCGTACCGCCTGTTTGGCCATGGTTTCCACCATGCCCTGACGGCGGCCATTTCCCCAGAGGAGTTCACTGAGCACACTTTTCGCCCCGCTTTGCGTCTCACTCTTTCCGGCAGGGACGTTCACCTGGCCTGCAGGCTGATCTGGTTGCGCGGCCGTGCGCTGCATGGCGCGCTGCTGCAGAATTTCGCAGGCGGACTCCCGGTTCACGGGGACATCGTATTTGGTGCCAATGGGGCTGCGTGAACGCACGGCAATGCGTTCATCCGCAGTGAGTGCGCCCATGCGGCAGCACGGCGGGCAGACCAGCACCCGTTCCACGGGCAGCGGCACCGCCTTTTCCTGAAGCGTTGACACTAAAGCTTCACCCACAGCCAGATTGGAGATCGCCTCGGCTACGTTCAGGCGGGAATTCACCGCAAAGGTTTCCGCTGCGGTCTGCACCGCCTTCTGATCCCGCGGAGTGTAAGCGCGCAGGGTATGCTGAATGCGGTTGCCCAGCTGGCCCAGGATGGCAGAGGGCATATCATCGGGGAACTGCGAACAGAAATAGACGCCAACACCCTTGGAGCGGATCAGCCGCACCACCTGCTCCAGCCGCTGATGGAGAATGGGCGGGGCGCCATCGAGCAAAAGATGCGCCTCATCAAAAAAGAGTACCAGCCTGGGTTTATCGAGATCCCCTACCTCGGGCAGATTTTCAAAGAGTTCCGACAGCATCCACAGAAGAAAGGTCGAATACAGCCTGGGCGCCAGGATTAACTGATTGGCGGCCAGCACGCTGATAACGCCACGGCCGCTCATATCGGTACGCATCATGTCTGCCAGATCAAGCGCCGGCTCGCCCAGAAAGGTGGTGGCACCCGCGCGGTCCAGCGATAAAACGGCCCGCTGAATGGCCGCTATTGATTGAGTGCTGACCAGACCGTACTGGGTGGAAATTTCCTGGCGATGCTCAACGACAAAATTAAGCAGGGCGCGCAGATCATCCAGGTCAAGCAGCAGCAGTCCCTGATCATCGGCCATTTTGAAGACGATCTCAAGCACCCCTTCCTGGGTGTCGTTGATCTCGAGCATACGCGCCAGCAACGTTGGTCCGATCTCGCTGATGGTGGTACGTACCGGATGCCCGTCCTTGCCGTACAGATCCCACAGAAGCACGGGATTGGCTGCGGGTGCATAGCCCTCCATGCCAATCCTGACAACGCGCTCCTCAATTTTCTGGTTCATGGTGCCGGCTGGTGCCGGCGGCGGCAAGTCCTGCCACATCGCCCTTGACATCGCTGATAAAAACAGGCACGCCCATGCGGGAAAAGCCCTCTGCCAGCACCAAAAGCGACACAGTCTTGCCGCTGCCAGTCGCACCGGAAATCAAGCCATGCCGGTTGCCGTATGGGGCAAGCAGATACACCAGATCATCACCCTTACCAATCAGTATACGCTCCACAAATTGCTCCTTCTTGCAAAAAAATCACATCACCACGCAGTGGTAAACGCGCGGCAGATCCGCATCCCATGCACATTTCTTTTAAGGGATATCATTTTGACACTCAGGTGAAAAGAGGTATTAACAGGAGGAGTAAATTCCATACAGGCAATGTATTCGCATTTTTTCAGCCAACAAGGAGGTTCCCATGCAACCCACGGCTCCCAACTGTGCAAAATGCTCCTTTAAGCCCGATGAACGCGTCTGCCGGACAGAAGGCGGCAAACATCCGGACAACTGTCCCACCATACAGAAGGCAAACCTGATTGAGATGGCCCGCACAGAATACCACAAAAAAGATATCGCCGAGTTCGCACGCCAGGCCTCGCTGCAGGAACGCGACGGCTACCGCAACCGTGAACTGGGCTATGCCAGGGTGCGGCCGGACAAACCGCGCATCGAGGAGACCCTGGAATTCATCGGCAAGATGGGCTACAAGAAGGTCGGTCTGGCTTTCTGCCTGGGACTGCGCAATGAGGCCATGAGGGTGGAACGGTTTTTCAGCGACCATGGCGTGAACATGGTTTCTGTTATCTGCAAGGTAGGACGGGTGCCCAAGGAAGAACTGGGGCTGACGGATCAGGACAAAATCAGCATCTGCACCTTTGAAACCATGTGTAACCCCATCCTCCAGGCGCAGGTGCTCAATTCAGAGAAGACCGAATTCAATATCCTTCTGGGCCTGTGCGTGGGCCACGACTCCCTGTTCCTCAAATATGCCGAGGCGCCCTGCACCATCCTCGCCGTCAAGGACCGGGTCACCGGCCATAACCCGCTGGCAGCGCTCTACACCCTGGATTCCTACTACCGGGCGCTCAAATAACCTCCCCCGCAGGCCGCCGCCCGTTCAGACAGCGGGCAGCGCCCTGTCCTGTCCACGGTTATGCGAGATCACCATGCCCAGGCAGGAAAAGATGGAAAAGAGGATGAGTGCGGTGCGCATGCCAAGCAGAAACTGGGGAAGATTACTGGCCGTGGCCGACTGATTGCCCAGGAACAGGGAAAAAATCAGGGTGATGGTGGTGAGGCTGACCGCCATGCCCAGGGTGCGCATGGCACCGATCATGCCGGAAGCCACGCCGTACTGACGCCGCTCCACGCTGTTCATGATGGCTGTGGAGTTGGGGGTAATGAAGATACCAAAGCCGGCGCCAATCAGCATCAACTCGCCGCCAACCACCCACAGAGGTGTATGAACGCCCAGCGTGAGGGCAGCAATCAACAGTCCCACCGCACTGATCAGCATCCCAGCCGTGGCCAGCCTAGCTGTGGAGATGCGGTCCGCCAGGCGGCCTGCAAGCGGCGAGGTCACCACCTGCATGAGCGGCTGCAGCAGCAGGATAAAACCAGCTTGCCGGGGAGTCAGCCCCTTGGCGTACTGCAGATAGAGACTCATAAAAAAAATCATGCCAAAGGTGGCTGCATAGTTACCCATGGCGGCCAGCGAACTGAGCGTGAAATAGCGGTTATGGAACAGCAGGCGCACGTCCAGCAGCGGGCTGTCACTGCGCTGCTCCAGCCCAAGAAAAACCACCAGTCCCACAAGACCAGCCAGCATCATGGGGATACCAAACCCCAGATGCTGCACATGCGCGGCCCCGGTCATGAATGAGCCAATTCCCAGCGCATACACCAGGCTGCCCAGCCAGTCCATACGCTCACCCGACGCATTTTTCTCTATACCGCGCATGCCCAAAAGGCAGATAATAATAGCCGCGATACCAAAGGGCGTGGACATGAGAAACACGTGGCGCCAGCCGAAATGCTGGGTCACGAACCCGCCCACCACCGGACCCGCCGAAAGTCCGATATAGGTGCAGGCCGAGACCAGACCGATCTTGCGCGCCCGCTGGTTGGGTGGAAACGCGGTCGCCACCAGGGCCATGCTGCCCGACAGCATGATAGCCGCGCCCAGTCCCTGAAAAAAGCGCAGGGTGATGACCGTGACAATATTGCCCACCAGCCCCAACGCCAGGGTGACCACTGAGAATACGACCAGCCCCACAAGAAAGGTGTTGCGCTGGCCGACGATATCCCCAAGCCGTCCGAAGGTGAGCATGGTCATGGCAAGCGAGAGCACATAGGTCTGCTCCACCAGCCCCAGCTGCATGACCGACGCGCCAAGTTCGCGCCCCAGCGTGGGCAGGGCCACGCCAATGGAGGTGAGCATGAAGGGCACCATGAATTGAGCGATGCACACCGTGAGTAAGCTCATCAATGCTGTTTTGGGGTTTATGGGTTCCATGATATCGTGTACATACCCTCTACAAAAATGCATGCGCAGCCGCCGGAAATACGCAGTCCCATGCATGATGATCGTTTTGTTCAGCGCTGCATCAGGAATAACCAGGCAGCGCAAAAGTTATCGCCAGCTCCAGAATGAACGCCGGCGTTGACCTGCAGCACACGGAGATCCCATGGATACCGGTAATCTTAATGAATATTTGAAATTTTTCATCACCATCGTGGCGGTGGTCAACCCCATGGGGGTGATCCCGATCTTCATAAACCTCACCGCTTCGCAGACGGTGGCGGAGCGCAACAAAACAGCCTGGACCTCCGCAATTGCCGTGGGCACCATTCTTCTGGTGGTGCTGTTCAGCGGGGAAACGCTGCTGCATTTCTTCGGCATCTCGGTGGCATCCTTCAGCGTTGGCGGCGGCCTGCTTGTCATCCTCATGGCCATTGCCATGCTCAATGCCAAAACCAGTAATATCCGTCAGACAGAAGAAGAAAAACAGGACTCCGCGGAACGCGACAACGTGGCAGTGGTGCCCTTGGCCACCCCGCTTCTGGCCGGGCCCGGCGCCATCAGCACGGTGATTCTCCATGCCCAGCGCTACCATTCGCATCTGCACTATCTCTACCTCAGCTTGGCGCTGATTGCCCTGACCGCGGTCATTGCCCTGCTCTTTTATCTGGCACCACCCATCAGCCGCCTGCTCGGAAAGACCGGCATCAATATCATCACCCGCCTCATGGGTCTGATCATGGCGGCCATGGGCGTGGAGTTCATGGCCAGCGGCCTGAAATCACTGTTTCCCATTCTGGGCTAAGGAGTACTGATATGCACTACCCGGAAATTCCGCCACTCACCTGTATCGGTGTGGTTCATGGTGATCTCACCAGCCTGGACCAGACTCCGAAAAATTATGATATCTCGGATCATACCGGGATTCTGGAAATCGATCCCCGTTTTCAGGAGGGTCTCGACGGCATCCACGCGGGTACCACCATTGTAGTGCTTTTCTGGCTGCACCGCTCTTCCCGCGATATCCTCAAAGTATATCCCCGCGGTGACCACAGCCGGGGGTTGAGCGGCGTCTTCGCCACCCGCAGTCCGGTGCGCCCCAACCCTATTGCCCTTTCCGAACTGCTGGTGCTGGCGGTTGAGGAAAACCGGCTGCAGGTACGGGGTCTCGACGTTCTTGACGGCACACCCATTCTTGACATAAAAAAGAAGATAGGCTGACGCGCACGAGACCGGGCACCACCAGAACGTTACCCTCCCACAGCCACGCCTGCCCCCATGGAGGAGCACATGTTTGAATCCGCTGAACTGGAACATAAAATAAGCAAAAGTGACTATGAAAAGGCGGTACCTGACCTGCGTAACGACCTGCTCAAAGTACAGATGGAGCTGCAGGAGAAGGCGACTTTCCCGGTGATCATCATCATCGGTGGGGTGGATGGTTCGGGCCGCGGGATTACAGTCAACCTGATCAATGAATGGATGGACCCGCGCCACATCCGCACCTATGGCCTGGGCAAACCCACCGACGAGGAAGAGGAACGCCCGGCCATGTGGCGTTTCTGGCGGTTGTTGCCTCCCAAGGGGGACATGGGCATCTTCCACGGCTCCTGGTACACCACGCCTATTCTCGACCAGGTCAAGGGCAAAACCGACCGTGCAAGCCTGGAAGTGAGCCTGGAACGGGCTAAACGCTTTGAAACCATGCTGGTCAACGAGGGCGCGCTGCTCATTAAATTCTGGTTTCATCTATCTAAGGATCAGCAGCACAAACGATTCAAAGAGCTGGAGAAAGATCCCCTGACAAGCTGGAAGGTCACCAAGCAGGACTGGAAACATCATGAGATGTACGACCAGTTTCAGGAAATCCATGAACTGGTCATCCGCAAGACCAGCACCGCCGCAGCACCCTGGCTGATTGTCGCGGGCGCGGACATGCGCTACCGCAACCTCACCGTAGGGGAGACTATCTTAAAAGCCCTGCAAGGCAGGCTGGAGACAGACACTCCTCCAGTGCAGCGGACCGTTGCCCCGCCGCTCATGCCACCCATCGACAACCTGCATCTGCTTAAAACCCTGGATATGACCAAGGCGGTTCCTGATAAGGACTACAAGGTCAAGCTGGAGAAACTGCAGGGCCGCCTCAACGAACTCGCCCGCAGCGACAAGTTCAAGGACATATCACTGATGGTCGCCTTTGAAGGCAACGATGCCGCCGGCAAGGGCGGGAGCATCCGGCGTGTCACTGGTGCGCTGGACGCCCGTTTTTATCAGGTGGTTCCTATTGCCGTGCCTACCGAAGAGGAACGTGCCCAGCCGTATCTGTGGCGATTCTGGCGGTACGTGCCGCTCAAAGGGCGGGTTACGATTTTCGACCGCTCCTGGTATGGGCGGGTTCTGGTGGAACGGGTGGAGGGATTCTGCAGCGAAGCGGACTGGATGCGCGCTTACGGAGAAATCAACGATTTCGAGGCGCAGATGATCCGCAGCAACATGGTCGTGGTCAAGTTCTGGCTGGCCATTACCAAAGACGTACAGTTCACCCGTTTCAAGGAACGGGAGAATGTCGCCTTCAAGAATTTCAAAATCACCGACGACGACTGGCGAAACCGGGATAAATGGGAATTGTACGAACAGGCCGTGTGCGACATGGTAGACTGCACCAGCACTCAGGTAGCGCCCTGGACCCTGGTGGAGGCCAATGATAAAAACTTTGCCCGCATCAAGGTGCTCACCACCCTGTGCGAGCGCATTGAGGAAAAACTCCGCCAGCAGTAAGAGTCTCTAAAAAAATCTCCGGGCACGTCGGCTTGACACACCCGGAGAAAAATCCCAACAGAGGACTACGGACCTGTTTTTATTCGTGCCAGTCCTCATTGGGCTGCTGACACGTGGTGAGCGTAATATTTACCTTCCCGCTATCAATCCCGGTTGTCTCAGTCAATAAATTCTGAAAACTCGTTGAAAAATCGAGCAAAGCTGCCGTCGGATTCTCGGTAATTTTGGACAGACCAACAGCTTCCGTGGCCGCCATGGCTGCGGCAACTACTGCGGGCCAATGTCCTTCCAGCACATCTCCCGGCGCGCAAAATTCAGCATACGCTGCGGTTGAAATGGTACGATAGTAAATATGGGGCACCACCGGAATCACACTGCCCTCCCATTTCACTTTGGACTCGCTGATCATACCGGTCCGGCCCAATTCCAACTGCCGACATACATATCCCATACTCTTCTCCTCCTGTAATAATCATTCTATTTGTCGAATACTTTCCAGGCAATCTCTTCCGCCTCTCAAAAAAAACAGCTCTCAATTGTTTTTCCATAGAAAAAAATAAGGCGCAACCCAAACCTGTCCACCGCTATTTTTTCAGCATCATATCTAGCTTCTATTTCCGCTATGGCAGCTCGAGAATTCAGGGCTGATGACAACCAAATTGCTCGAAGCTGACCTGCGCTTTACAGAGGGACGAAACGGGATGCCCTTCCTTAATCGTTGCGGGATACCCAATACCGACCATAGCAAGCACCTGCAGCCCCTCGGGTAGACCGAGCAGCTGGCTGACAAACGCCTGAGCCGTGGTGCCGTCTTCCCGCTGACGCAGCCGCAGCTGTACCCAGCAGCTGCCAAGCCCCAGATCTGTGGCCTCCAGATGGATGAGGGTGGTGGCAATGGCCGCGTCCTCCACCCACACATCGCTTTTAGCGGGATCCGCGCAGACCACAATGACAAGAGGTGCACCCGCAAGAAAGGTGGCGCCATGCGCCTTGGCCACGGAAAGCGCCTGAATGTGCTCTTTATCGGTGACCACCACGAATTCCCAGGGGGTATTGCCTTTGGAGGAAGGTGAACGCAGGGCCGCCTCCAGGAGGAGATCGACTGTCCCCTGTTCCACCGGCTGTCCGGTGAAGCGGCGCAGACTGCGACGGGCGCGTAAAAGATCAATCAACATAAGGACCTCACATGGTTAGAGGAAGAAGCACGAAGCCATTCGCCCCGGCCGGAACGCATCAAACAATGATGCCCCGGTGCAAAACCATTTCAGGATACGGAACTCAGTTTATCCGTTTTGTGCGGCGCTGGGATCGCGGATAAAGGAGATCAGCTCAAAAAGAGCGAGGAAGGTCACGAAAGTCAGCGGGTATAAAAGACCCGGCTGCCCTTTTCCTCGTCGCTCTTTGCGGCCATACCGTTGATACGCGTCTCGACCAGTTCGCCATTGTGGGGAAACGCCTCGTGCGGACAGTGGCGGACACACTGCATACAGAGCACACAGATTTTCCGGTTAATCTCGGGATACGGGTTCATGGTAATGGCGTCCACCGGGCAGGACTCAGCACAAAGACCGCACTGCTCGCAGCGCTCCTCGTCCGCAGCAAGCGGTGGCGAGGCAGCCTTGGCCGCAGTCAGATTCTTGACACCTGCCTCAGCCTGCAGCATGGGCGAGAGATAATTCAGCCTCTCCTCGGTAAGCGGCATGCACTGGTTCTGCGCCAGATCAGCGCACACT
>DAIODL010000077.1:0-8707 GCA_036746815.1 Desulfobulbus sp. | reverse complement strand
CGGTCAGTAACCATATCGGCGTTATCGCCTGTCACACCAACTATGATAGTGCCCAGCAGGGGGTCAGTGACTGTCTGGCTGAACTGCTTGGTTTGCAGGAAATCCGTCCGTTGCAGCCCTCAACGAGTGGCTGTCCGGAGACCTGTGGTCTGGGGCGCATTGGGCAACTGCAGCCACAGCTTGACGCACAGGCATTTGTGAATCGTCTCGTGGCCGCCATCAATCCGCCCTGGATTTTGGAGGCTGGGCCGCGACCACAGTGGGTGAGAACTGCAGCAGTGTGCGGCGGGTCCTGTTCTGATTTTGCAGAGCTTGCCAAGGCAAGTGGCGCCGATGTTTTTCTCACCGCTGAGGTAAAGCATTCCGTTGCGCGCTGGGCCGAGGATGCCGGATTCTGGATTGTGGACGGCGGCCATTTTGGCACCGAAAATCCTGCCAT
This sequence comes from Desulfobulbus sp., assembly GCA_036746815.1. Lineage (GTDB taxonomy): Bacteria > Desulfobacterota > Desulfobulbia > Desulfobulbales > Desulfobulbaceae > Desulfobulbus. Next base: position 8,268 of record DAIODL010000077.1, on the reverse strand, counting down.
AGCCCCGCTCTGTCAGCGTCTGCGGCAGGAGATGGCACAGCGGGAATGGAACATAATACTGGATGTGGCCCGGCAGGAACCGCCGCTGCGTCTGGGAGCAGGGAGTATATAAGAGGGGATACTGCATAGCTGGTGCAGTATCCCCTGTTTTTTTGTTGTTGATAAAGAAGAAAACCAGAGAGACCGATTGTAAGGAGTGCATGAGTGAAAGAGGAAATTACCAAGCTGATCAAGCTGCAGGCCATTGATTCGGAAATTTCCGGGTTTGACGGAGCCATTGCCAAACAGCGCACGGCGGTTGCCGACCGCGAAAAGGACATCGCGGAAAAGCAGGAAACTATTGCTGCCTACAAGGCTAAAATCGAATTGCTCACCCAGAAGCAGAAGGAAACCCAAGGTGAGCACGATGATGCCGGAGCACGCGTCAAGGACCGACAGAATAAGATGATGCAGGTGCAGACCAGCCGGGAACATCAGGCACTGCTCAAGGAGATTGAGGAAGGCAAGAAAACCGTCAAGGAGAGCGAAGACCGCATCCTGCAGCTGGGCGAACAGGCCGAGCAGTTACAGCAGGAGGCGGAAAAGCTTGAAAATCTCTGCACCGGCGAACAGCAGCTGCTCACCGAGGAGCGGGAGAACGCGGAAAAGGAAATTGCCCGTATTGAGCAGTCCAGGAAAACCGTGGTCGGCAAGCGCGAGGCCAAGGCTGCCGAGCTGGATCCGCCTTTCCTGAAACGCTACACCTTGTTGCTGAACAAACGCCATGGCCTGGCCGTGGTACCGGTGCATGGCAGTGTCTGCCAGGGGTGCCACATGTGCCTTCCGCCGCAGCAGGTGAACGAGGTGCGTAAGGCGGACAAGGTCAATGTCTGCCCCACCTGCCAGCGCATCCTCTACTACGAGGAACCCGCTGAGGAAGAAGTAGCCGTTGCCAAAGCCTGATATCACACGCCGGCAGGTGTTGGAACGGCTTGCCGCAGAACTTGATGACACTGTTCTCGCCCGCCTCTTTCCTGAAGCGGATGCGGCGCTGCTCCGGCAGTTGATCCGTGGAGAAAAGCCTGCTGCCGCCGCGAAACCGGTCGTTCCCGTACCCAAAGGGACCAACCCTGTTTCCGGATGCTGCCGCCTGTTCACCGACGGTGCTTCCCGTGGTAATCCCGGTCAGGCGGGTGCGGGCGCCCTGCTTTTGGCGCCTGATGGCACTGAACTGGCAGCCTGTTCCTCCTATCTTGGCATCTGCACCAATAACGTGGCCGAATACCTGGCACTTTTGTTTGGGCTGGACGAGGCATTGATGCAGGGGTGTACGGAGATCGCCCTGTCCCTGGACTCGGAACTGGTTGTCCGGCAGGTCGAAGGACGGTATAAGGTGAAAAATGAAACGCTGCTGCCGCTCTTCACTGAAGTGCAGAAACGGCTTAAGCGGTTCCACCGTTGGACCATCACCCATGTGCCGCGCTCCCAGAACAGCCGGGCGGATCAGCTGGCCAACGAGGGCATTGATAATAAATAACCTATGACCAGGCATCTGCCTGGCAGGTCATATCCCCATTGAAGGGGTGAACGCATGGTCGCTCCGGTTCCTGAAACCGGGGAGGAAAGTCCGAACACCACAGGGCGCGGTGGTTCGTAACACGAACCGCGGGTAACCGTGGGAAAGTGCCACAGAAAAGAAACCGCCGATGGGGCGCTTGCGTCCACAGGTAAGGTTGAAATGGCGAGGTAAGAGCTCACCGCCTCCCTGGTGACAGGGAGGGCAGGGCAAACCCCACTGGGTGCAAGACCAAATAGGGAGACGTTCGAGGGCTGCCCGCCCAAGGTCTCCGGGTAGGTTGCAGGAGGCACCGGGCGACCGGTGTCCAAGTTAAATGATCATGGTCCACCCTCGGGTGGAAACAGAATTCGGCTTACAGTTCACCCCTTTTTCCTGTGCAGACCAACACTTCTTCATACCCGCCGGCTGGCGTGGTTATCCCCGCGGGCGGCATCGGCACCCGTTTTGGCAATAATCGGCCCAAGCAGTTCCTCGAACTGAACGGGGTGCCCATTCTTGTGCGCACCTGCCGGGCCTTTCTTGAGATTTCCGAAATTCAGGCGATCGCTTTGGCAGTGCCCGCGGCGCATCGTGAGGAGAGCGTAGCGCTGTTACGAGAGTTTTTAAGCGACGTGGAATTCGCGCGCTTACGCTTCACCGAGGGCGGCATGACCCGTCAGGATTCCGTGCGCGCGGGACTCTTCATACTGCCGCCGGACATCCAGGTGGTGCTGGTGCATGACGCGGCCCGGCCGCTGATTGATGCGGACACCATTTACCGCTGCCTGCGCGGTGCTGTCGATTCCGGCGCGGTGATCGCGGCGGTGCCGGTGCATGACACCATGAAAAAGGTGGAAGAGGGCGGCCGCATTGTCGGCACTCTGGACCGCACCGGTCTGTGGCGGGCGCAGACGCCCCAGGCGGCCCGGCGGGATCTGCTGGAGCGAGCCTTTGCCCTGGCGGCGCAGGCGCATTTCATCGGCACGGACGAGGCCTCGCTCCTTGAGGCTGCGGGTATTCCCGTGCAGGTGGTGGAGGGGAACGAGCGCAATATCAAGGTGACCCGGCCCGCTGACCTGCAGCTGGCTGCAACCTATGTGCAGGAGCAGAACACCATGAAAATTGGCCATGGTTTTGACGCCCACCGGCTGGTGAGCGAACGGCCGCTCATTCTGGGCGGAGTGCACATCGATTACGAATTGGGGCTTGATGGTCACTCCGACGCCGACGTGGTGGCGCATGCGCTCACCGACGCCCTGCTCGGGGCTTTGGGGCAGGGGGATCTGGGCCGTCATTTCCCGGACAGCGATCCGCAGTACAAGGGGATCGACAGTCTGCTTTTGCTCGCGCATGTGCAGCAGCTGATGGAAAAAGAAGGGCTGGTGCTTGGCAACGCAGATATCACCATCGTCTGCCAGAAACCGAAACTGGCGCCGTATCTTGGCGAGATGCAAAAAAATCTTGCCCGCGCCTGCAAGGCCGCGCCTGATGCCATTAACATCAAGGCAACCACCACGGAACATATGGGATATACCGGACGAGGCGAGGGCATTGCCGCCCACGCAGTCGTCCTTGTGAGGTGAATTATGCAGAAATATGTTGTGAACAAAGAGCGGCTGGCCGCCACCTTCACCGAGCTGTGCGAGATTGACAGCCCCTCGCACCATGAAGGGCGTATTTCCAAACGGCTGCAGGACATTTTTCGTGAGCTGGGCGCCAGCGAGGTGCTGGAGGATGACTCTGCCGCCACCACCGGTTCCGAGACCGGCAACATCATTGCCCGTTTTCCCGGCACCCTGAATCTGACGCCGATTTTTTTCAGCTGCCACATGGATACGGTGGAACCCGCCAAAAACGTGCGTGTGAAACGAGTGGGCGATCTGTTCACCAGCGCTGGCGACACCATTCTCGGCAGTGACGATAAATCAGGCATCGCCTCCTGCATCGAGGCACTGTGTATGGCTCGTGAGCAGGGTATTGCCCACCGGCCGCTGGAGGTGCTGATCACCACCTGCGAGGAAATTGGGCTGGTGGGTGCCAAGGCGCTTGATCCAAAGCTCATCCATGCGCGCGAGGGCTACGCGCTTGATTCCAGCGGTTTTGGACGGGTGGTCACCCATGCCCCAGCCATCAACCGCATCATGATCACCGTGCACGGGGTGGCCTCGCACGCAGGCCTCCATCCGGAATGGGGGGTCAGCGCCATGGTGCTGGCAGGCAAAGCGCTTGCCAGGGTGCGCATCGGCCGTATTGACGGGGAAACCTCGACCAATTTCGGCACCATCAGCGGCGGCACCGCCTCCAACATTGTGCCGGACAAGGTGGTGATTGAGGCGGAGGTGCGCAGCCATTCCATGGAGAAGCTTGCCAGCGTAACCGCAGAGATTGAACATGTCTTTAAGGATACGGTTGCCGTTTGGAGTGATCCCACGGGGCAGGCCAAGGGCAAACCCTCGGTGGATGTTGATGTGCGGCTTGATTACGGTTCCATGCAGCTTGAACCGAACTGTCCGGTCATGCGACGGGTGAACGCGGCGGCACGTGCCATTGGTATGGAGCTGATCATGGAGAAGGCGGGTGGTGGCAGCGATGCCAACATCTTTAACGGCCATGGCATGGCCACGGCCATTCTCGCCACCGGCATGACCAACGTTCACTCCGTCAAGGAACAGGTGGAACTGGCCGATATGGTGGGCGTAACGGAATTGCTGCTGGCCCTGATGGTGGAGCCTTCCTGTTAAAGATCGGGGAGAAAATCAGATCAGTTGAATCGTTCCGGCAGTGCCGTCGACCACCTCGCCGATGATGGCGCAGGCGGGCTGGTAGCCGGATTCTTTGATGCGGGCGAGCAGTTCGGCGGCGGTCTTTGCTTCCAGGGAAAGAAGCAGGCCGCCTGAGGTTTGCGGGTCGTAACCGATGAGTTCCATGGAGTCCATCTCGCCCAGCGCGGACTGCACCCACTGGCTGTAGAAGCGGCGGTTGTTGTAGGCCCCTTCCGGGATGATGCCCATGTCCGCCATGTCGCGGGCATTGAGGAAAACCGGTACATCCCGGGCACGTACCCGCATGGCCACGCCCGAGGCCTCGGCCATTTCATGGAGGTGGCCGAAGAGGCCAAAACCGGTGACATCGGTGCAGCTGTGCACACCCGTGCGCAGCACCTCATCGGCATTCAAAAGTTCCATGGGCAGCCGGTTCAGGGTGGCCAGCATTTCCACCAGCTGCTGCTCGCTTTCCGTGTCACTCAGTCCGCCTTTGATGGCGGTGGCGAGAATGCCCGTGCCCAGCGGTTTGGTGAGCAGCAACACGTCACCAATCCTGGCGGTGCTGTTTGTAAGCACCCGGTCAGGTGCCACCACGCCGGTCACGGACAGGCCGTATTTAAGCTCCGCATCCTCTATGGAATGACCGCCCACCAGTAGTGCTCCGGCCTCGCGGATTTTCGCGAGCCCACCCTCCACCACTCTGCGGAAAATGCTCTTGTCCATGGTCTTTGCCGGACAGGCGAGGATGTTCATGCACAACAGCGGTCTGCCTCCCATGGCATAGACATCGGAAAGGGCATTGGCTGCGGCAATCCGCCCGAAATCAAAGGGATCGTCCACAATGGGTGTGAAAAAATCCAGCGTCTGGATGAGGGCGGTGGCGTCGTTTAAACGGTAGACTCCGGCGTCGTCGCTGGTTTTGGTGCCAACCAGCAAGTTGGGATCCTGCGGTAATTGCAGCCCGCACAAAAGTTGGCCCAGGTCCCCCGGGCCTAATTTTGCAGCTCAGCCAGCGGCCTTGACGGTGCTGGTCAGCTTGATCGACTTGGTATGCATGTATCTTCCGTTTGTTGCCCACGAATGAAGGGGAGTAAACAACCACTAATATTTCTGAAGATACTTTATATTCTCTTGAAAAAAAACGTGTAATCTGGTTGTACATAACTTTCCTCGTGAGTGTTGGATTGGCACAAGTTCAGGCATAAGGCACTGTTCTTTGTGCCTTTCGATTTTTGATACACTCACATTTATCTGCAGGCTGTTGCTATGAAAACGAATGACTTTGATCAGGAAGTGTCGTCCAAGCCCAAGCATGAATGCGGTATCTGTGGGGTGTATGGCCATCCGGATGCCGCCAAGCTGGTATACTTTGGTCTCTATGCCTTGCAGCACCGTGGCCAGGAAAGCGCGGGCATTATCTCCGGCGATGGCAAAAAAGTAGCCATTCACAAGGGAATGGGACTGGTCGCTGATGTGTTCAATGAAAACGACCTGAGCCGTCTCACCGGTCATCTGGCCACCGGCCATGTGCGCTACTCCACCACCGGTGAGTCCAATATCGTCAACACCCAGCCGTTCATGGCGACCCATAACGGCCTGTCCATCAGCGTGGCCCACAACGGCAATCTGGTCAACTCCATTGCTCTCCGTCATCATCTGGAACAGATGGGCTCCATTTTCCAGACGTCGATGGACAGTGAAATCGTCATTCATCTGTTGGTCCGCCATATGGATCGCGGCCTGCAGGAGGCCATCCGCACCACCTTTTCCTGTATCCAGGGTGCCTATTCCCTGCTCCTGATGACCCCGGATACCATGGTTGCTGTCCGCGATCCCAATGGATTCCGGCCGCTGTGTCTGGGTGTGCTCGACAACGGTGCCCATGTGGTGGCCTCGGAAACCTGTGCATTTGACCTGATCGAGGCGGAGTACATCCGCGATATCGAGCCGGGGGAGGCCCTGATCATCAATGAAAATGGGCTGACATCCTTCTTTCCCTGGGCACCGGCGCGCAGGAGTTACTGTATTTTTGAGCATGTCTATTTTGCCCGGCCCGACAGCGACGTGTTCGGCCTCAACGTGTATGAATCGCGCAAGCGCATGGGCGAGATCCTGGCCCGGGAGGCCAAGATCGACGCCGATCTGGTGATGCCTTTTCCCGATTCTGGCAATTACGCGGCCATCGGCTATGCCAAGGCTTCAGGCATTCCTCTGGAAATGGCCATGATCCGCAATCACTATGTGGGACGCACCTTCATCCAGCCCACCCAGTCCATGCGGGACTTCTCGGTACGGGTGAAGCTCAACCCGGTGCGGCATCTCTTGACCGGCAAGCGGGTCATTATTGTGGAAGACTCCATCGTACGAGGCACCACCGGCCGCAGCCGGGTGCAGTCACTGCGCCGGGCCGGCGCAGCTGAAGTGCACATGGTGGTGAGCTGCCCGCCTACCCGCTATGCCTGCTATTACGGCATTGATTTTCCCTCAAGCAAACAGCTCATCGCCTCGGGCAATACGGTGGATGGCATCCGCGACTATCTGGGGCTCGATTCGCTCCATTACCTCAGCCTGGAAGGGCTGGTGGAGGCCACTGGTCTTCCTCGGGAAGATTTCTGTTTGGCCTGTTTCAACGCCGAGTATCCCATTGAACCGGATACAAATTTTACCAAGGAAGCTTTTTCCGGCTGCGGCTGTTAAAAGCTGATCAGCCTGTTTGACCCCTGCCGGAACCGGGTTGACCGGCTTCCGGCTCCTTGCCGTGCATTTCGGGGCGCTTTGAGCGTTGCCGTTATGGGGGATGGTGCGCGCAAACCGGGGAGGCAAAAAACTTCAAATTGTGGTACTCTTTGCTGCAAATTGTGGTACTCTCTGCCGATTAAAGGAGTCTGCCTGTTCATCACATTGGAGGACCGTATGAATCCCGCCACGCTACTGCCCGCGCCCGATGCCATTCCCGCCCCGTGGGGCTGGTTTCAGGCGCTGCTCCTCGTGACTTTCTGGGTGCATATCCTGTTCATGAACGCCATGTTCGGCTCGGCCTTCATCGCGTTCGTCAGCCGCTCCAAGAGCAGTTATCCCTGCCGCGATGCGGTGGCGCAGATACTTCCCTTTCTCATCGCCTTCACTGTCAACTTCGGGGTTGCGCCGCTCCTGTTCGCCCAGGTCCTTTATGGGCATCTTTTTTATACCAGTTCCGTGCTCATGGCCGTGTTCTGGCTCTCTATCATTGGCCTGCTCATTGTGGCCTATCTGCTGGCCTACCTGCGCAAATATCGCTACGAAAAACTGGGCGTACTGCGCTGGCCGATTCTTCTGGTTATTCTGGCGATCTTTGCAGTGATCGCCTTCATCTTCACCAATAATATCGGCCTGATGCAGAATGTTCCGGCCTGGAAGCGGTATTTCATCGAGCCTGCGGGCCGTATCCTCAACCTGCAGGACTCCATGCAGTGGCCGCGCTACCTGCATTTTCTCGTCTCCTCGGTAGCCGTCGGCGGACTGACCATTGCCACCATCTTTTACTGGCGACAGAAACATGGCAACTGGGCTGGTGCGGATTGGATCCGCAAGGGCTGTCGCTGGTTCAGTTTTGCCACCATGGTCAATATCTGCGTTGGTTTGTGGTTTCTTTTCACGCTGCCTAAAACCATGCTGGATATGAACCAGCTCCATGGACAGCTGCTTGCGGGGGCTGTCTGTGTGGCGGTAGTGCTGGCTCTGGTGGCCATCCGTTACGGCATGGCCGGGAAGGTCCTGCCTGCCTGGGGCTGGACACTTGCCACGGTGGCAGTGATGGTCTTTGCCAGAGACGTGCTGCGCCGGGCGCTCATTGCCCCCTGGTTTACGCCTTCGCAGCTGCAGGTGCACGCGGAGACCTCGGCACTTATCACCTTTCTGGTGCTTCTGGTGCTTGGACTGGCACTGATCAGCTGGCTGGTGCCCTTTACCCTGAAACATTGTACGCCT
>DAIODL010000076.1:0-8726 GCA_036746815.1 Desulfobulbus sp. | reverse complement strand
CACCCGGCGGGGCTTCCATCCAGGCCACCGGAATCAAACCGGACATGGTGGTAAAACTGAAATCATCCGCGCCTGCTCCGGGACAAAACACCACGTCAACGGACAACCAGACCACCATCCGGGAACAGGACCTGCCCAACCATCTGCAAAATGACACCCGTCCGGAGAAAAATCGGACCAAAGAGCGGGATGTTGGTAACCAGGAAGAGGAATTCCAGAAGCTGGAGGATATCCAGCAGGTGAGCAAGCGTCTGACTCAGGACAATCAGCTGCGCACCGCCCTCATCGTCCTCAAGGGTTTGCATTTCGCGGCCGACCAGAAAACCAGCAAAAGATAAGGGTATCTTCGTTTGCTGAGGATACCCTTATGTTCGCTATTGTAAACGATTCAGAATGCTTCAGGCCAGTCCCAGCTCTTTGAGCATGCCCGGATCATCGGTCCAGTTTTTCCGCACCTTGATCCAGAGATGCAGGCGTACCGGGCAGGCCAGCAGATGTTCGATATCTTGGGTGGCCTGCTTGCGGATAGATGCCAGCATGCTGCCCCGCCGCCCTACCAGAATACCTTTCTGCGAATCCCGCTCCACAAGAATGGTGGCGTGAATCACCACCGGATCCCCCTCCTCGAATTTGTCAATCAGCACTGCCGTGGCATAGGGTACCTCATCCCGGGTGAGCAGAAATACTTTCTCGCGGATAATCTCCGCGGCAATAAACCGCTCACTGGCGTCTGTGGGTAAATCGTCGGGATAGTACGGCGGCCCCAGAGGCAGGTGTTTGACCAGTTCATCAGTGAGCACATCAACACCGGTTCCAGTCAAGGCGGACAGCGGCACAATGGCCTGAAACGGATGCAGCCCGCGGTACCAGTCCATTACCGGCAGCAGCTGCGCAGGGCTTAAAAGATCCACCTTATTGAGCGCCAGCACCACAGGCGTGGTCACGGTTTCCAGGTAGCCCTGAAATTCCTGGGCCCGCTTCTCCAGCTTCTTTGACGGCATGTCCGTGGCATCCACCAGAAACAGCACCACATCCGCCTCCTCCATGCTCTCAATTGCTATCCGCACCATCTGCCGGTTCATGGTCTCGCGCGCCTGATGCAACCCCGGCGTATCCAAAAGCAGCATCTGGAAGTCCTCTCCGTTGACAATGCCCATAATGCGGTTCCGGGTTGTCTGTGGCTTGGGCGTGACAATGGCTACCTTGAGCTGCAGGAGCTGATTGAGCAGGGTGGACTTGCCGGCATTGGGCGGGCCGATAATCGCGGCTACTCCAGAGTGATAGGTTTCTGTATTCACGGGATAATAGGCCTCAACCTGTAACAATGGGAAAAAATCTCTTTCAAGAAAGGGATGACAACGGCAGTGAATCCTGCTATCCACTAGCTTACCATGACCTCCGAATCCAGCAACGCAAACAACCAATGATTGTTCCCGGCACCATTATTGAATTTATTGACGGCGGCAAGTTTCTCTGCGGCTTTGTCCTTTCGGTTGCCGATAAAAAACTCCAACTGATCACCCAGAACGGCCGGGATATGGCGCTGTCCACGGCGCGTGTCATCACTGCGTCCAGTCGTCCCATTGCGCAGCCGCCAAACCGTGAGTCGTTGACAGGCCTTTTGCAGGAAATGGCTGCCAACCGGGCCAGACTGGCCGCCTCCATCAACCTGGAAGAACTCTGGGAAGTGGTGCATGCGGACGCTGCCACAGAACTGGCGCCCAAGTTCCTGGCGGACCTTGTTTTTGCGGGCGATGCCGATGACGACCAGCTGGCCGCTTTTCTGCGGGCCGTATTTGCCGATTCCCTGTTTTTCAAATTTAAGAATGACCTGATCTCCCCCTTCACCGAGGAACAGGTCGAGCAGCTCAGGCTGCAACAGCAGCGCAAACAGGAAAAAAAGGCACTCTTGGATCAGGCGGTGGCGGGTTTTCGCGGTCTGCACCAGAACCAACCCCTTTCTGATGATCAGTGGCCGGAGCGGCAACGCTGTCTCACCTGGCTGAGCCAGTCCGTGCTCTTTGGCAGCGACAGCACGGAGGACACTTTTATCCGTGAATCCTTGCAGCAGGCTGGCTGCACCGCCCCGAACGACGGCTTTAATCTCCTGGTTCGCGCCGGCTTCTGGGATGCTGACGAGAACCTGTCTCTGCTGCGTTCGGAACAGCCGGTGGAATTCAGTAGTGCCACCTTAAATGAAGCAGCGGCTCTGCGGGAAATTGACGAAGCTGCCCTGCTGGCAGATCCCAAACGCAGGGATCTGCGCGCACTGAGCACCCTGACTATTGACGGTACCCTTACCCGCGATTTCGACGATGCCGTGCATGTGACGCCCAAGGAGAACGGCGTGGTGGAGGTAGGCATCCATATCACCGATGTCAGCGCCTACGTGGGGCCCAAAAGTGCCCTCTTTGCCGAGGCCAAGGAACGGGCCACCTCCCTCTATTTTCCCGAAGGGCAGATCCCCATGCTCCCCAAGGTGCTGTCGCTTGATATCTGCAGCCTGGTGCAGGGCAAGATCCGCCCAACTATCAGCTTTCTCGTTGATATTGATCCACAGGGCAATGTGGTCCGCTCCACAATCACCGCGGCAGTTATCCAGGTGAAACGGCAGCTGAGTTACCGCGAGGCGGACAGTCTCATGGAAAGCGACCCGGATCTCCGCACGCTGGACCGTATCCGCAAACAACTGCGTCAGCAGCGGGTGGACCATGGTGCCCTGCTGCTCTCCCTGCCGGATGTGAACATTGATATCCGCAACCGCGACCATATCCAGGTATCGCTTTCCCCGGTGGACACGCCTGCCCGTAACCTTATCTCCGAGCTGATGATCCTGGCCAACTCGCTGGCAGCCGCCTATCTGAACAACCGTGAGGCACCGGGGCTGTTCCGTTCACAGCCACCGCCCAGGCGGCGCATTATCTCAGGCGTTCAGAACACGCTGCAGGACATTGCTTACCAGAGGCGCTTTCTCTCACGCGGGGAGCTGACCGCGTTTGCCAAACCACACAGTGGTCTGGGGTTGAACAGCTACACCACCATCACCTCGCCCATCCGCCGTTTCCTGGATCTGGCCATGCAGCACCAGCTCAGCCACATGCTCCACGGTCAGGGAATTCTCTTCTCCAGCGAGGAGTGCAAAAATTTTGCCGGTGTGATTCAACAGAATCTGGGACGTGCCAATGGGCTACGGCAGCAGCGGCATCGGTACTGGATTCTGCGCTATCTGGCACCGCAGGAAGGAAAACGGCTGAATGCCATAGTGGTGGGCGTGGGCCCCAAACGAGTCAATCTGCTGCTCTGTGACTGCCTCTTTGATGTGGATCTACCCCCCAATCCCGCCTTTGCCGTGGAACCAGGCGATACTATTGCCATCAAACTGGCACGCGTGCGTCCTCTGGAAAATGTGCTCCGGGTCGAGTGGTGATTCCCGGACTGTTGCTTTTTCCTCCTTGTTGCAAAAATGACACACCGGCTCAACATTCTGGAGAGCAGCCCTTCTTGCCCATCTTCCCAAGATAAGGTGCTGCTAATCATGGACAAATGCGCCTCAATCAGGTATATGCTCAGGGAATGTTGCATGCTGTTTTTAATTTCAGAGGGCATATGCGCCCTTTTTATTCTGCGATGAAACGACGACACCTCGCCCTGCTCGTTTTCTGTGGCCTGCTGCTGGTCCTTCCTGTCAATCTGGGCAGGGCGGCGGATGCACCCAGCCCGGAGATCAAAGACATCATCGTTACCACGTCAAATGTCGATCTTCTGCTGTTTGCCACAGTAAAGAACGCATTTGCGCCCACCATCACCGACGAAATCAAAGCCGGTGCGCCGGTCGTCTTTACCTTTAAGCTGGAGTTGGTGAAGATCAGCCCTCGCTGGCTGGATACCACCCTGGTGAAAACAGAGGTACAGCACACCCTGCGCTATGATCCGCAGGCGCAGGCGTACCATATCAGTTTTTCCGAGCAGCCAGAGAAAGATATCACTACCCCGGATTTTGAACAGGCCAAGCAGCTGATGACCGAACTCAACGGTTTCAAGGTCATTACGCTTGCTCAGCTGACTCCTGATTCCCCTTACGCCATTCATTTCAAGGTTGTCCTGAAAAAGGGTTCCCTGCCCCTGAACATGCAGAAGGTGCTCCCGTTCTCTTCGTTGTGGAATTTCGAAACCGATTGGCGTACCATCGAATTCAGATACTGACACCGGCGGATTGAGGCAATGCTCTCCGCGGAACAGAAAAAAAAGAAACAGCGGCTGATTCGTATTGTCATTGCCTGCTGTCTGCTGCTTATCCCCATTCTGGGATATGTACAGCGCAGTCTCCTCAGCGGTCAGACCGCCGCCCTGCCCGTTTCCAGCACGGTCCTCATTTTTGCGCTGATCAATATCAACAGCCTGTTACTGCTGTTGATGCTCTACCTGGTGCTGCGCAACCTGGTGGAACTGGTTTTTGAGCGCAAACAGCACCTGCTCGGTTCCCGCCTCCGCACCCGTCTGGTTATCAGTTTTATTTCGCTCTCCTTTATTCCCACAGCCATCCTCTTTCTGGTCGCCCTGCGCTTTGTCTCCACCTCCATGGATTACTGGTTCAACGCCCGGGTGGAGGAGTCGCTCCAGGCCTCGCGCCAGCTGGCGCAAAAAAATCTCGCGGACACCCAGAACCAGGTTCAGTACATGGGCAAGCATTATGCGCTGCTGCTGGAATCAGGCGTGGTGGATTATCATAATCAGGCTGTCCTGGATCAGTTTTTCCAGAAAATACTGGCCGAGAATCTTGTCGGTGCACCAGACAGCCTGCTGGTCCTCAACGATCAGCGCAATCAGGTCGTTGCCATCCGTAATACGCGAATGCAGCAGATCGCGCTCCAGCCTCCGCCTTCGGAAGCACTGCGTCTGGCCGAGCAGTCCGGTCAAGTTCAGTTTGTATCCACGCCAACCACGTTAGGTGAACTCTTTCAGGCTATCGTCCCGGCACAGCTTGCGGGTGCGCCTGCGCAAACCTGGTTTGTTATTGTCGGCGCGCTGGTACCCTCCACCCAGATGGGCAACATGCAGGCCATCACCGAGGGACTCACCGGCTACCAGCAGATGATCATGCTCAAGGCACCTATCAAGTTCAGCCTGCTCATCATGCTGCTCATCGTCACCCTGCTCATTCTTTTTGGCGCCATCTGGTTTGGCTTTTACATTGCCCGGAGCCTCACCGAACCCATCAAAAAACTGGCGGAAGCCACCAAGCGCGTGGCTGCCGGCGATATGGAGGGCATGGTCGAAAAAAAGAATGACGATGAAATGGGGATGCTTATCGATTCCTTTAACTCCATGACCGCAAAAATCAGGGCCTCCAATCTGCAGCTCGCCCAGACCCACCGGGCCCTTGAAGAAAGCACGGATATCTCCGAGCAACGCCGCCGCTACCTGGAAACCATCCTCACCAATGTTGCTGCAGGTGTTATCGCGCTCGACGACCATAACCGCATCACCACCATCAACCGTTTTGCCGAGGAACTGCTGGCCATTCATCCTACACTCTTCCTGAACAAGGATTTCCATATGATTCTGCCCAAGCAGCATGCGTTGATCGTGGACAGCTTTCTCATGGAACTGAAAAAAAGCGGCAAGGCCACCATTGAACGGCATCTGCGCATCATTATCCGCCGGGGTGAGGCACTGTCTCTGCAGGTTAACCTGACCCGTATGATCGATGACCGTGGCCAGCCCATTGGTTTTGTCTTTGTGTTCGACAACCTTACAAATCTTGAAAAGGCGCAGCGACTTGCCGCCTGGCAGGAAGTGGCGCGCCGTATTGCCCATGAAATCAAGAACCCGCTGACGCCTATCCAGCTCTCCGCCCAACGGTTGCGCAAACGGTATCTGGAAACTATTCCCGATCACCGGGATATCTTTGATCAATGCACCGCCACCATTATTGATCAGGTGGAGGAAATCAAAAATCTGGTGAGCGAATTCTCTGATTTCGCGCGCATGCCGCAGCTGCACAAGGAACAACACGATCTGGGCAAGATGGTCCACGAGGTGGCTGTCCTGTATCAGGAAGCGCATAAACACCTGGATATCCGCTGCACCCTTGATCCGACGCTGACGGAATTCCTCTTTGACGCGGTGCAGATCAAACGGGTACTGATCAACCTTTTAGACAACGCGGTATCCATGGTGGGAGCGGGCGGCCGTATCGACATCAAGTTGGTGCGCGACCAGGAGGCCGGCGTGGTGCGTATGTCGGTTGCGGACAATGGTCCGGGTATGAGCGATGAAGTGAAAGTGCGGGTGTTTGAACCCTATTTTTCCACCCGTAAAACCGGTACCGGCCTGGGCCTGGCTATTGCGCAGACCATTGTGCATGAGCATGGCGGCCGTATCCTGGTGACTGACAATGAACCCCAGGGAGCGGTGTTTGCGGTTGAGCTCCCGCTGTAGTCCTGCTATTATGCAGAACGTGTTCACTTTTCTATTCACCATCCTTTTTAAGTAACCTGCCTCGTCTCATGCCGGAAACCATCCTTATCATAGACGACGAAAAAGCCATTCGTGAAAGTCTGGCCGGTATCCTGACGGACGAGGGCTTTGCACCCCTGACCGCAGGTTCCGCGGAGGAAGGGCTGCAGGTGCTGGACGAAAAAAACGTCAGCCTGCTGCTGCTCGATGTCTGGCTGCCGGGCATGGATGGCCTGGAAGCACTTAAAATCATCAAACAGCGGTTTTCCCTGCCGGTGATTATGATCTCGGGTCACGGCACCATTGAAACCGCGGTGCAGGCCACGCACAGCGGCGCCTTTGACTTTATCGAAAAACCGCTTTCCTACGACAAAACCGTACTGGCTATCCGCAAGGGCCTGA
Organism: Desulfobulbus sp.; assembly: GCA_036746815.1. Taxonomy (GTDB): domain Bacteria; phylum Desulfobacterota; class Desulfobulbia; order Desulfobulbales; family Desulfobulbaceae; genus Desulfobulbus. Next base: position 1,865 of record DAIODL010000076.1, on the reverse strand, counting down.
AAATGGCCCAACTGGAGCGGGACAATCAGGTGCTGCAGGAAAGCCGGCAGGAAGTCACCCTCATCGCCGGCGACAGTCCGCAGATGCAGCTGCTCCGGCAGCAGATTGATCGCGTGGCCCCCACCGACGCCTGGGTACTCATCCACGGCAGCCACGGCACCGGCAAGGAACTGGTAGCCCAGACCATCCACCGCCAGTCTCCGCGCGCGGGACGGCCCATGATCGCCGTGAACTGTGCCGCCATTCCCGAGGAGCTGATTGAATCCGAGCTCTTTGGCCACGTCAAGGGGGCCTTTACCGGTGCCACGGAAACCAAGAAAGGCAAGTTCGATCTGGCCAATGGTTCCACCCTGTTTCTCGACGAAATCGGTGACATGAGCCTGAAGAGCCAGGCTAAGGTACTGCGCATTCTCCAGGAACAGCGCTTTGAGCGGGTGGGTGGTTCCAAGACCATTGAGGTGGATGTACGCGTGCTCGCGGCGACCAACAAGAATCTGGAAGAAGAGATCGAGAAGGGTAATTTCCGCGCCGATCTCTTCTACCGCCTCAACGTGGTGCCTATCGAAGTCCCTGATCTGGATGACCGGCGTCAGGATATTCCGCTTTTAGTTGCGAATTTCGTACGCCAGTTCTCCAAAAAAGGTGTGGGCCGCAAACAGTTTTCTCCCGAGGCCATGACCATGCTCACCAACCATCACTGGCCGGGCAATGTGCGGGAACTGCGCAATCTGGTGGAGCGGCTGGTCATCATGACGCCGGGAGAGACTGTTGCCGCTGAGGATGCGGCTCTTTTTCTGGGAGAAGCTCCGGCTGCGGCACCTGCGCATGAACTGCAGGGCAGCGACTATGACAACCTGTCGTTCAAGGACGCCCGCCGCCTCTTTGAGACCGAATATCTACAGGCCAAACTCAACGAAAATGATGGCAACATTTCCAAAACCGCCGAACAGATCGGTATGGAACGCAGCCATCTGCACAAAAAGGTCAAGGCACTGGGCATTACCACCAAATAAACAGCTGAGGTGTGCGGGCTGCGCTGTTCCGGGAAACGCCTGTCAACACCAGCACTCCCCTCGCTTTTTTTCTTAACTTTTTCACCTATGAGGTCTTGTTATGGTTTTTCCTGAATACCGTCCGCGGCGGATGCGCCGCACCGAAACTTTTCGTTCCATGATCCGTGAAACCCGCCTGGATGCCGCGCAGATGATCTATCCCCTGTTCATCATGCCGGGCAAGGGCATCCGCGAGGAAGTGCCCTCCATGCCGGGTGTGTTCCGTGTTTCTGTCGATAAACTGGCGGCCGAGGCCAGGGACTGCCTGGCTCTGGGCATCCGCTCAGTTATTCTCTTTGGTCTGCCGGAAAAAAAGGACGCCCTGGGTTCGGGCGCCTATGCCAAGAACGGCATCATCCAGAAAGGTATCCGCGAGCTGAAAAACAAGGTACCGGAGATGACCGTGGTCACGGATGTGTGTCTGTGCGAATACACGGATCACGGCCATTGCGGCTGTCTGGTGGGGCATGAGGTAGACAATGATGCCACCTTGGAACTGCTGGCCAAGACCGCGCTTTCCCATGCCGAGGCCGGTGCCGACATGGTGGCGCCTTCGGATATGATGGATGGCCGCGTCAGTGAAATCCGCTCCGCATTGGATGAAAACTCCTTTCACATGGTGCCTATTATGTCGTATGCGGTGAAATACGCCTCCGCCTTTTACGGCCCGTTCCGCGATGCCGCAGAATGCTCGCCCCAGTTCGGCGACCGCCGCGCCTATCAGATGGACCCGGCCAACAGCCGCGAGGCCCTGCGCGAGGCTACCCTGGACGTTGAAGAATGCGCAGACATCCTCATGGTCAAACCGGCCCT
>DAIODL010000075.1:0-8798 GCA_036746815.1 Desulfobulbus sp. | reverse complement strand
TTTTTTACTTGCCTCCTCTTCTTCTGAACTGAATCCCGGTGAATTTGTATGGGACAGTTATTTTGTTCTGGTCATTGCTGAGTATTCCTAACAATTTTTGGAGTGGCGCGGCGACACACGCGCCACTTATCAATACTTATGCATCGTTTTCAGCTGCTTTCTTATTGTTTCTGCAGAGCAATGGTCCTGACGATATCCCCCTTGCCGATTACGCCTACCAGGTGACCGTGTTCCACCACGGGCAGGGTATGAATTTTGTCTTCCACCATCATGGTGGCAAGTTCATCAAGGCCCGTATTCGGGGACACGGTAATCATCTTATCCGAGCAGATATCACCCACCTTGCTGCCCGCGATTTTTTTGATTTCCTGGCCCATTTTTTCCGGCTTCTCCAGAAAGACAAAGGCATCGAGAATGGCCACTGCTGTGGGCAGATGCACTCTCTTGTTCTGGAAGATGAGGTCATCCTCGGTGACCACGCCCACGACTTTGCCGGCCTCGTCCACCACCGGCGCACCGCTGATTTTGTGTTCGAGTAACAGATTGGCGAGCGCATGAATCGTGGTTTGTGGGGTGACCGTGATCACATCCGTGGTCATGATATCGCGTGCTTTCAGCATATAGGCTCCTTGTTGTGTGATTGTATCAGAAGCCCCAGTAAATGGGGCAAAGTTTGGGCAACTTCAGTGGCGGTATAGCCAAAAGGCTGTGTTTCGGCAAGGTTGTCCGCGGCCAGGCCATGCAGGTAAACTCCCAGTATGGCAGCCTCCCACGGGTCTTTTCCCTGGATCAGCAGGCTTCCGATGATGCCTGCGAGCACATCACCCATACCTCCGGTACCCATACCTGGATTGCCGGTGGTGTTGATGGCCCAGCGGCCGTCATTGGCTGCCACCACGGTACCCGCCCCCTTGAGCACGGTGACCAGCGGCAACGCCGGGTTTTTAGAATTGAGCCACTGTGCGGCACGGATACGGTCGGCCTGGATCTCGGCAATGGAGGAGGAAAGCAGTCGGGCCATCTCGCCGGGGTGCGGAGTGAAAATGCGGGGCCCTGCAGCCTTATCAAGTAGTTCCGGACGCGCTGCCAGGATGTTGAGGGCGTCGGCGTCCAGCACCATGGGGCTGGTGATACTCTGATAGAGTTTATAGACCAGCTCCGCGGTCTTCGTACCGGTGCCGATACCCGGGCCAATGACCAACGCGTTTCTCTTGTCTGCCAGTTTTTTTATGGCCTCGTAATCATCAACGGAAAGGCTGCCCTGAGAGGCTTGCAGCGGTACGGTCATGGCCTCGGCCAGCGCGGTTTCAAAGATGGGGTTTAAGTCGCCGGGCACGGCCAGCGTTACCAGACCCGCGCCGCAACGCAGGGCACCCTGGGCGCTGAGCAGGGCCGCGCCGGTCTTGCCGGTGGAACCGGCCGCAATGAGCAGGTGCCCGTTGGCTCCCTTGTGGGCGGCTTTATGTCTTACAGGCAGCAGTTGGCTGGTAGTGTCATCCAGCACCGTGCCCATGAGATGCATCTGTTCCACCAGTTTGGGAGGAATGCCGATGTCCACGCATTGTACCTGGCCGACACCGCTGCCGCCATGGTGGTAGTGCACCGGCTTGGGCAGGCCGTAGGTCACGGTGAGATCCGCCCGCACCGAAACTCCCAGTACTGCGCCGGTATCGGTATTCAGGCCGGAGGGTACATCCACGCTGACCACGGAAATTCCATCATGCTCCCGCAGGTGGTTGATGCAGTTGATCGCTTCTTTATATAGCCCGGTCACTTCCCTGCCCAGACCGGTGCCGAAGATGGCATCCACCACCGAGTGCAGCGGATGCAGCCGGTGCAGGGTAAGCACCGTATCCACCAGGGTGAACATCTGATCATCACCGTCCAGCACCTGATAGGGCAGCCGCAGTTTTTTGATCAGCTCGAAATTGGCGGCCGCGTCTCCTTTGAGGTGTTCGGGATTGCTTAAGAAAAAAACAAAGGGAAAGGCGCCCATGCCGTGCACGGTGCGGGCGATGACTGATCCGTCGCCGCCGTTGTTGCCAGGCCCCGCGAACACACAGATGGTCTTGTCCCGCACGGGACCCAAAGAGTGCTCCATGTGCTGCACTGTGCCCCGTCCGGCATTTTCCATGAGCACCATGCCGGGCAGCCCCACCTCTTCAATCGTCTGTCGATCCAGTTCGCGCATCTGCGCGGCTTCGGCCAACTGCATAGGTTTCTCCTGTACACAAGGGAGGTTGCGTCCCCCTCACTTCGCGATTTTTTCTGGTGGTACTATAGAACGCCGTGACGGGAGAGGCAAGGCGTTGCCTGCTGGAGATGAAGACGAAGCCGCCTTATTCTTGCCGGTCCGGCGGTTGGTGTCCCCACAAACGGCCCAGTTTATCGAAAAATGGTCTGAACGCGTCCACCAGATGGAGCAGACGATCGGTTATCCAGGTGGGCACCAGCGGTTTTTCCCGGTTGACGCGGGCGAAAACCACCAGGGTGAGCACGGCAAAGATGATATTGGTCAGCCACGAGCCGAGCACCACGGGCAGGGTGCCATCGTCCACCATGATGTTGGTGGTGGTGAAACAGATGTAATAAAGGATGAAAAAGGCCAGCCCCAAGGGAATACCTACTGCCTTGCGGCCCGGCGCGGCCTGCAGCCCAAGCGGCATACCCAGCAGGCTGAGGATGAAACAGCCCATGGGCAGGGCCAGGCGATAGTGGTATTCGCTGAGAAAGCCCCGGTATGCCTGGGAACCTGGTTTCTGTTGGCGTGCAGCCTGTAACAGCTCTTCCTGGGTCATGGAGATGCGGCTGTGCTCGTTGATGTTTTCTGAGCCGACGCGAGTGGGCATCTGCAGGGGAATCTGCAGTTGGTAGCGGTTGAAATGAATCACCTGGTTGTCCTGGCCATCCTGGTTATACAGGCTGCCATTATTAAGAGTGATGGTGATGCGCTGGTCCATGCCTACCACCATCTGTCCCGATTGTGCCAGGGTGATGAGCGGCTGCTGGCGGTCGCGCATGTCCGACACATACACACCATGCCACTGTTTCTGATCATCAATACGGTCCACGTAGAGCACGATGTCGCCCAGCGCCTCGGTAAATTCGTGCGCTTTCACACCCTTATCGATCTTATCTTTGGCCAGTTGGAACATGAGCTGCTTGAGGCTGATATCGCCCACGGGAATAAGGCGCACGGAAAAATAGCCGGTGAGGGTGGCGATGGCTGCGGCCATGCACAGAACCGGGGGCAGCATTTTCCAGAGACTGACCCCGCAGGCCTTGAGCGCCAGGATTTCCCGGTCACTGGTCATACGGGTGAAACCGACAATCACCCCGCCCATGGAGGCCATGGGTATGAGATAAAGCAGGGTGTGAGGGAAGATATAGGCAAATAGACGGATGAAATCAGCAGTGCCGATACCCAGCGACAGCACCACGTCCAGCATGGGGATCAGCTGTACCAGGGAGAATACCCCGTACAAAATGAGGAAACTGGCAAAAAACGGGGCCAGCAGCTCATTGATGATGTAGGTATAGAGCAGGAGTGGCGGTCGATGCCAACCACCCTTATTCCCTGCTGTCGACGCAGGCGCGGCTAAAACCTGTTCAGGGCTCATTGAGGGCGGAGTTGATGTGCATGTTGATCCAGCGCTGATCCCACCATTCCCGTGGATCCACGTAGGTGCCGTGAATCATCATGCCAAAGTGCAGATGATCACCTCCTGCCATGCCGGTGGTCCCGGAATGGGCGATGGGCTGGTTTTTTTCCACCATGGTACCCACGGTGGTGTCAATGCTGCTCAGGTGCGCGTACAGACTGGCAACGCCCTGGCCGTGGTCAATGATGACCACGTTACCGTAAATGCCCATATATCCGGTATAGAGCACCTTGCCCCGGTTGGCCGCGCGGATTTCCGCCTTGGCCACGGAGGCAATATCCACGCCCAGATGAGTCTGGTGATCGATGGTCTGGCCGTTGTACATATAGGTGCGCTGGTCACCAAAATTCGCGCGGCCGGCTCCGGGCATGCGCAGGAAACGGCCCGACCACAATTGCTCGGGAGAGGCGGTTTCGCACATCTTGTCCACGGAAGCTCGATTGGCCACGCGCACCTGGTTATTGATGTAGAGATATTTCTCCAGGAGCGTTCCCTTGAGGTCCGGATAATGCTCGTTGAATTCGGATGCTTTCTGTTGCAGGAAATTGTCGCTGATGGTGATGGTATCATGCTTTTCCGGCAGTTTCTTGAACGAGGCAGCAAAGGGAACAGCCCCTTCGTTACCCGCCTCGTCGTAGGCCACCACGCGCGTTTTGGCGGGCGCGTTCGCATCCCAGGGCAGGGCGAAATAGGCCACATAGGTGTCCTTTTTGCCGGTGGGATAGCCGGGATACAGGGTATTGTCGACCATCACGCCACTGCGTTCAGGTTTCTCGGAAACCGTGTACACCGCCAGTTCCGTGTGACCTGCCTCAATCTGCCGGGGAAAATGCTTCAAAGTCACGGTCGGGGGCACGGTATCCATAATCACCGGAATGCGCAGCTCTGTCTTGTTACCCTGGAGAAAGCCATTCAGCGAGAAATCCCGCACCGTGATCACCAGTTCCGCCTGGCCCTGCTTGATACCCGCCTTCTGTGCGTCGATGGAAACCTTCTGGTCAAGCGAGGTCGGCTCGTTGGGGCGGAACCACACCTTGCGCGGGTATTGCTGCTCCACAAGCACTGCGGATTTGTCCCCTTGCGTGAGTGCAATGTGCAGTGAACGGATGCCGTTTTGTTTATCCGTGATATGCAGCGGCAGGTCCACCACGCCGCCTAAGTATTTGATCTGCTTGTCCAGGACTAGGGTGGGCTTCTGAAAGCCAAAAAGCAGATAGACAGCAATACTTGCGGCAATAACGGCCAGTGTGCCGATAGCCAGTAAAAGCATTTTAAAAAAACCGCCACGATGTCCCCGGGAGGGCTGTTGGCGGAGTTTAATATAGGTAGGCATACGCGGTATTTTCCCTCGGCAGCGAACAGCGGCTACTCGTTCCAGATGACGTCGTAACGTTTGAGATGCATTTCCGGAACAGGAATAATGGAGAACCGTTTTCCGGTCTGCTGTTCGAGTTGTTCAATGGTAAAGGATTCTTCATTTAAAAGCATGTCCGCAATCTGCGGATGCACCTTGATGGTGACGTGCGATCCTCCGATTTTACGGGCATCGCGTGTGATTTTACGGAAAATTTCGTGGCAGATGGTGCGCCGTGATTTGATGAAGCCGTCACCGCCGCAGTAGAGACAGGGTTCACACATGGTCTGCATCAGGCTTTCCGAGAGCCGTTTGCGGGTCATCTGCACCAGACCGAATTCCGAGAGTTTGAGGATGTTGACCTTGCTCTTGTCGTCGCGCATGGCTTCCTGGAAGGCCTCGTAGAGTTCCTCGCGATGGGCCTCGTTGTCCATGTCGATGAAGTCGATGATGATGATGCCGCCCAGGTTGCGCAGACGCAGCTGACGAGCGATTTCCCGCACCGCCTCCATGTTGGTTTTGAAGATGGTTTCCGCAAGATCATGCGCACCCACATAGCGTCCGGTGTTGACATCAATCACAGTAAGCGCCTCGGTGGGCTCGATGATGATGTAACCGCCGGAATTGAGCCAGACTTTCTTGTCGAGCGCGCTGTTGATGTCGCTCTCCACACCGTAGCGCTCAAAAAGCGGCAGCTCGGAGTTGTAGTAGGTGATTTTGTCCTGCAGCTGGGGCACCACAGCCTTGGCATAGGAAAGCAGCTGTTCGTACACCTCGTAGTTGTCAATCACCAGTTCGTTAATCTCTTCGGTAAAGAAATCACGCACCGTGCGGAAGATAATATCCAGATCCTTGTAGATCAGACAGGGTGCCTGTGCGTTGGCCGCCTTGGTGAGGATTTCGTCCCAGAGCAGGAGCAGGAATTCCATGTCCGCTTCCAGGGCCTCGTTACCGATGTTCTCCGCCACCGTGCGCATGATAAAGCCGGTTCCCGGCGGTCTGAGCACCTCAATCTTGTCGCGCAGCAGCTGGCGGGTGTCCTCGTCCTCGATTTTGCGTGAGATGCCGATGTGGTCGGTGAGCGGCATGAACACCAGATTGCGGCAGGGCAGGGTAATGTTGCAGGTCAGGCGCGCGCCCTTGGAGCCAATGGGTTCCTTGGCGATCTGCACGAGAATCTCCTGGCCCTCGCGAAGCAGGTCACTGATGGTGGGATGCTCGGGCAGATGAAATGAGCTGGAGGGACGCAGTTTATGCTCAACAGCCAGCCGCTGGTAATTCTCGGAATAGGCATAGAGTGCCTCGTCCACATAGAGAAAGCCGGTGCGCTCCAGGCCGATCTCCACAAAGGCGGCGTCAATGCCCGGCAGCACCCGCACCACCTTGCCCAGGTAGATGTTACCGATCAGCCCTTTTTCCGACACCCGCTCCAGATGGAATTCGCGCAGGTGGCCGTTTTCCACCAGGGCGATGCGGTTCTCGTAGAATGTTGCATTGATAAGAATGTCTGTGTACATAACCTATGCTGTTTCCACTGGAGGTGCGGTGAGAGGCGCCCCTGATGGTGGCGGGCGCGTGCAAAACTATGAATATACTCTACTGTGTTCAAATCGCCAGTTTTAATTACCCGTTCTCCCCGGTCGGGAATTGGAGCCGGAGATGTGTGACATGCTCTCCGTGATCATTCCCACCTATAACCGCGCTCCGCTGCTGCAGCGGGCTTTGGCGTCGGTGCTCGCGCAGAAGCGCCCCTGCGACGAACTGATTGTGGTGGATGACGGCTCAACCGATGACACCACGGAACTGGTGCATCAGGTAGCCGCGCAGGCAAGCGTGCCCCTGCGCATGATTTTTCAGGAGAACCGGGGTGCGGCCGCGGCCAGGAACGCAGGAATCGTTGCCGCGCAAGGTGAACTCCTCGCCTTTCTTGATGCCGATGACTGGTGGCTGCCCGAGAAACTTGGCCAGCAGGAAACTGCCATGGAGGCACAGCCGCAGGCCGGTATTGCCCATACCCGGGAAATCTGGTTTCGCCGGGGTATGCGGGTGAATCAGAAAAAAAAGCATGACCCGCCGGGTGGGGATATTTTCCGGCGCAGCCTCTCCATGTGCGTGGTGGGTATGTCCACGGTGATGGTGCGGCGGCGGGTGTTTGACCGGTACGGGCTTTTTGACGAAACCCTGCCCTGCTGCGAGGATTTTGATTTATGGCTGCGGGTGGGTTGCCGCGAGCCCTTCCTACTGGTGCCCGCGGCGCTGACCGGCAAGGACGGCGGCCGGCCGGACCAGTTGTCCGCCATCCACCGCATGGGCATGGATGTGTTTCGCATCCGTTCCCTGACAAAACTGTTGGAGAGCGGTGTGCTGACACGTGCGCAGCACGATCTTGCCGCTGCGGAACTGGTACGGAAATGTCATATCTACGGGCAGGGATGCGTCAAGCATGGCCGCCCGCAGGATGGTGCGCGGTATTTGCAGATGGCGGCCGGGTATCAGGAACGCCAGGCAGGATGTACCGGCCAGGGCTTGACATCTGCGCATCAGGATAAACAGTCCTCCATTGTCTGACTAGGGCATCTATCTTTCTACACTGCCGGTTTCGGCAATTTTAACCTTGTGGAATATCCGTGAATCCATCTTCATCCTATGGCGATCCGGCCCGTTATGTCACCCATCTGCATGTGGCCGAAGACTGCCTTGATCTGCCCTATACCAGGGAAATAATTGCCCGTGCGGGTCTGCCCGTCAACATAGTGGACGAGCGCGGCGTGCCTGACATCGCGGGTGACTATCCCGCAAACCTCACCGCGGGCAAACACCACCTGCTTCTGTGCCGCAACCGGGGCACCTTTTTCAAACCCTGTCCCGGCACCCGCGAGTACCGCTGCTGCAACTACCAGGTGCTCAACATCGGCATGAACTGCCCCATGGACTGTGTGTACTGCATCCTGCAGGCCTACCTGAATAATCCCTGGCTCAGTTTTTTCATGAATATCGAGGACATGTTCGCCGAACTCGATCAGGGGCTGGGCGCCGAGCCGGACCGTTTTTTTCGTATCGGCACCGGTGAGTTCACCGACAGTCTGGCCCTGGACAGTCTCACTCACTTGAGTTCCAAGCTGGTCACCTACATGGCCAGGAAGAACAACGCTGTCCTGGAACTGAAATCAAAGAGTGTGAGCATCGGCAACCTCAAGGGGCTTGACCATAACAGCCGCACCCTGGTGGCCTGGTCACTGAACAGTCCGCCCATCATGGCGCGGGAGGAGATTCGTACCGCTTCTCTGGAAGAGCGCCTTGCGGCCGCGGCTCAGTGCGCCCGGTGGGGTTACCAGCTGGCCTTTCATTTTGATCCGATTATCTGGCATGAGGGCTGGGAGGAGGGGTACCGCTACACCATTGACCGGCTGTTTGCCACGGTACCGGCCGAAGCCATTGCCTGGATCAGCATGGGCGCGCTCAGGTATCTGCCGAGCCTCAAGCAGATCGCGGCCAGCCGTTTTCCCCGGTCCCGCTTCTTCTATGAGGAATTCGTTGACGGGCTGGATGGCAAGCGCCGCTATTTCCGTGGCCAGCGCGTGGCCATGTACAAGGTGATTCTGGAGCGGCTGCAGCGCTATGCGCATCCACGCACCTGTATCTATTTCTGCATGGAAAATGACACCATCTGGAGGGAGGTATTCGGATTTGCCCCGGAGGAGCGCGGCGGGGTGCCCGCCATGCTCGACCGGTCCGTGGGGTGGCAAGGGGAGACTTACACCATGGAGCCGCGGAAGAGGTGA
>DAIODL010000074.1:0-8821 GCA_036746815.1 Desulfobulbus sp. | reverse complement strand
CATCGACGCCGAGCACGCGCTGGACACCAGCTACGCCGAGCGGCTGGGCGTGGACATCGACAACCTGCTCATCTCCCAGCCCGATTTTGGCGAGCAGGCCCTGGAGATTGCCGAAATTCTTATCCGCAGCGGCGGCATTGACGTAGTGGTCATCGACTCGGTGGCCGCCCTGGTGCCGCGCGCCGAGATTGATGGCAATGTGGGCGACCAGCACGTCGGCCTGCAGGCCCGGCTCATGTCGCACGCCATGCGCAAGTTCACCGGCGTGCTCAGCCGTACCAACACCGTGCTCATCTTCATCAATCAGATCCGCATGAAGATCGGTGTCATGTTCGGCAATCCGGAGACCACCACCGGCGGCAACGCGCTGAAGTTCTACAGCTCCATCCGTATCGACATCCGTAAGGCCACCCAGATCAAGGAAGGCCAGGACGCCATCGGCAACCAGACCAAGATCAAGGTGGTTAAGAACAAGGTGGCGCCGCCGTTTAAACTGGCCGAGGTGGATGTCATCTACGGCGAGGGTATTTCCCGCACCGGCGATGTGCTTGATCTGGGGGTGAATCAGGGGCTGATCGAAAAGAGCGGAGCCTGGTACTCCTATGAGAACGAGCGTATCGGCCAGGGCCGGGAAAATGCCAAGAAATTTCTTAAGGACAATCCCGATATTTTGGCGGCTGTCGAGCGTAAGCTGCGGCTCGGGTTCGGCATGCCGGTGGAGGACGAAAAACCGCGGTCGACAAAATCCCAGCCCGAGGCTGAATAAAACGCATTGTCAGGCAAATGATTGCCAGGAGCCCCGCATCCTGCCGTGAGGGATGCGGGGTTCTTTTTGCTTGACTTCACCCGCCGTATACGTTTTACCTGAAGCAACTCAGGTGTTCAGATGAACCGAACAGGGAACTCCGTTAAATTCGGAGGCGGGCCCGCCGCTGTAACCGGGGACGAAGGCTGCATGAAGAGTCACTGACCGAAGTTTGGTTGGGAAGACGCAGCCGCAAGGATGAACCGGAAGCCAGAAGACCTGCCTGATCGTGCGTATGTGCTGCGTGGACGGCGGCTTGCGTTTATATTTCTGAGGATAAATAGGGCTATCCCGGATCGAGCATTCGATCCGGGATTTTTTTTGGGAGTGTTGTCTTATGCCTGCCGCTTGTGTGGGGCGGGTGATGATCAGGTGCCCGCTTGCGGGCTGAAAAGGGAACCCCGTGCAAACCGGGGATGGACCCGCCGCTGTAACCGGGGACCGGGACCGCATGAAGTCACTGTCGGCAAACGACGGGAAGGCGCGGTTTACGGGACGATCCGGGAGTCAGAAGACCTGCCTGATCAGCCTGGGAAGTGCTTTTCGTGGAAGAGAAGTACCCCCGAAGATCGCACGGAGAAGCAGGGAATCTCCCGATCAAAGTGTCAACCTGTCTGCAGTCATGAGAATTGCGGGCAATAAACATTTGAGAAAGGAGAACAACTCATGCGCAAGGTACTACTGATGCTGGCGCCGATGGTGGCCATGCTGCCCACCCTGGCCCTGGCCGGGGAAGACAGCAGTGGCGGCACACCCACGGTTATGGACGAGGTGGTGGTGACCGCCACCAAAACCACGGAAACCCGCGGCGGTGTGGTGAACACCGTGGTGCTCAAAGACAGCCTGGATATCGAGGAAACGCCGGCCTCCTCCCTGGGCGAGGCCCTGGCGGGAGAGCCCGGCCTGGACTGGCGCACCTACGGCAACTATGGCGGCGCCACGGAAACCCTGAGCATCCGCGGCATGAACGCCGATGGCACCCAGGTGGCGGTGGATGGCGTGGTCATCAATTCACCTTCGCTGGGCACCGCGGACCTGAGCCTGGTGTCGCTCAACAGTATTGAGCGGGTGGAGGTGATCGAAGGGCCGGGTTCGGTGCTCTATGGTTCGGGCGCTTCGGGCGGCACGGTCAACATCATCACCAAGTCGCCCAGCCGTGACGGCAATACCGGCAAGATTGAGGCGGGTATCGGCAGTCAGGCCACCACCTATGTGGCCGGGGAAAACGGCGGCTTCCTCATCGGTGATCTGGGTTATTACCTGACCTTTAACCACAAGGAAAGCGACGGGTTCCGCGACAACAGTGACCTCACCCATAACGACGCCAGCCTGAAACTGGTTCTGGACAAGGGGAAGCCCTTCCTGGCCACCCTGGACGTCGGGTTGGTGGATCGCGACTACGGCCTGCCCGGAGTCAAGCCGCCTGCAGGCACCCTGCCCTACATCTTAAATGGCACGGCCTTTTACAACGGTGATTCCGCCACCCTGCTCGACCATGGTTCGGAAAAGGACGGCCGCGCGGCGCTCACCTTCAAGGGCGCGGCCACCAACTGGCTCGACTGGCGCTTCAAGGGAGATTTCCTCAAGCAGGACAGTAACAGTATCAGTCGCTATTACTGGGATGGCACCGGCGAGAAGACGGAGATCACCAACACCGTGGCCGGCGTGGAAGGCAATGTCAATCTGCATCCGGTGAAATGGGCCAACCTGCTGCTGGGCAACGACTACCGCAACTATGACTACAATTCCAAGTCCGGCGGACTTGATACTGCGGGCGCTGAAACCGGCTACCTGCTCACCGATGAGAGCCACCGGGTGTTCACCAATGGCACCTTTGCCGAGTTGAGTGTGCAGCCCATCGACAAGGTGAAGGTGATTGGCGGCTATCGCCATGAATACCATTCCCTGTTTGGGAACGAGGATGTAATTCGCTACGGTACGGTCATAACCCCCTGGAAGGACGCGGCCATTAAGCTCAACCGCGGCCAGCATTATAAGGCCCCGACCATGAACGACCTGTTCTGGCCTGATGACGGCTATTCCACCAAAGGCAATCCGGACCTCAAGCCGGAGACGGGGTGGCATTCCGACATCACCCTGGAACAGGGCGGGCTCTTCAATGGCAAGCTGTTTGTTTCCGCTACCTGGTTCAAGTGGAACGTGGATGACAAGATCCGGTGGAACTATGACCCCACCACCTACTACTACACGCCACTCAACCTGGATACCTACGATGCCACGGGCTGGGAATTTCATGTCAAGGTGGGGCCGTATTACGCGGTGCAGGCGGATTTTTCATTGACCCTGCTGGATGCCAGCGAGCAGATGGGTTCGGGCCCGACGCGTGCGGCCCTGTACACCCCGGATCAGCAGGTCAAGATTCAGCTGAGCCATGTGAGCGATTTCGGGCTGACCTCAAGCGTCACCACCCGTTTCACCGGTTCGCGGCCCGGCTACTATGCCAGCAAAACCGCTACCGAGCCCACCATTGAGCTGGACTCCTACTGGACTGTGGACGTGAAGCTGCAGCAGGCTATTGGAGAGCACTGGAAGGTCACCCTGCAGGCGCTCAACCTGCTGGATGAGAAGTACGATACCTATATCGGCACTTTTTATCCCACCTACACCCAGTGCCCGTATCCCGGCGCTGGCCGCAGTGTACTCGCCTCGGTGGCGTACGTCTGGTAAGTGGGCAAAAAGCAGGGAACTGAGGCAGGAACGAGGACACTATGCAGCTGACAGATCTGGCAATAACAGATATGCTGGATGAACCGCTGGACGCGGCCGCCACCCCACGGTGGCCCTGGCCGGTGGTGGTCGCTGTGGTGTTGCATGTGTCCGCCCTGCTGGGGCTGCTGTGGCTTTCCCAGTTGCCGCAGCAGATAGCGATGTCGGAGGGCGTGGTCATTCCGGTGACCCTGTTCGCAGCCGCTCCAAGGGTGGCAAAGACGGCAGCGCCCGAGGCCGCCACGCAACCACAGACAAAAGAAATATCCCATCCGCAGCCGGAGCCTCCGGCTGCGCACCAGACGACCGTAGCTTCGGCAGAAACGTCTCCTGTACTGCCGAAGCCCGCGGTGCACCATCCGCTTCCCACCCCACGGGAAACGGTGCAACCGCAGGCCGTGGCTTCCCCCAAAGTCCGGCCTGCGGTTCAACCGAAACCGCATAAACCCGCAGACCAGCCACGTCCACAGGTGGCAGGACCCACGGCATCTCCTGCTCCGGCAGCACCTTCCTCTGCACCGGTTGCTGCGAGTCCGCATGCTGTCACGCTGGCAGGAGCCGCGGGCGGCACGGGTATGGCAAAGGCAGCCACAGCCGTGGTGCCGGCCCATCCCCGTTACCAGGACAATCCGGCGCCTCCTTACCCGGAAGCGGCCCGGCGGCGCCAGATGCAGGGCACGGTGGTGCTGTCGGCCATGGTGAACGGGCACGGACGGGTGGACAGTCTGAACGTACAGGCCTCAAGCGGGTATGATCTTCTGGACAGGGCAGCTCTGCGGGCGGTGAAGGACTGGTTGTTTACCCCCGGCACAAGGGGCGGCTCGCCGGTCACCATGACCGTGCTGGTCCCGGTGCGGTTTGCTCTGCGCTAAACTCTGAACAAAAAGCCTACCGTCACCGATTCAGACTGCAGGGCATCCTGCCCCGTTGCCTTTTTACTTTCAAGCTGTTCATCTCTTTGTGTGTCCGCTGAAAAACAGAGGGGACTGTGCCGCAGCCTACGCCTGACGACGGGGAATAGCTGAAGATATACAAATCGGAAGAATTATTTTTAGCCTAGAAGAGTGGCAACCGTCCAGCTGATGATATTTATTTTAGAGTCGACAAGGATGACATAAAAAATATTCTTATAAAAAGTGCGTCTGAAGAAATTGAGCAGGAAATATTTGCACTGGTAAAACGTCCCGGTCACCCCTGAAAATCTGAATGCAAATCGCGGGTGATTTTGTGGCGTGCTTCGGCGTCTTCATTGCGGACGAGATCGGGCAGATTCCCCCACATGCCGATCTTCCCTCCCTGTACCGCGAAAATTCCTTCAATACCGGGTATTGCCCCGACATCATCCAGCACCGGTGAGAGATCTTCTGGTGTTTTAATGCGGTTGCACACCAGAGTGACGGCAGCATCGGCCAGGGACGCGTCCCTGGCAATCACCGTGGCCAGGTCGCAGCGGCCAAGACTCAAAGAATGGCCCATGGCGGAAGAGGAAGAGCAGAGGGAGAGCGGCAGACGGTCAGGCGTGAGGCGGAAGGCGAGTCTGGCGCCGATGGCGTTATCACCGGCATAGAGACCGACGGTGACCTCATTCTGTGAATGGATGTACATATCCCCGCCGTTTTCGATGATGGCCTCGGTGCACCCCTTTGCCATGGCGGCCTCGGCGCCCAGCTGCGCCAGGGTTCCGGCCACCGCGGCCATGGGGCCAAGGCCGGTCAGCTCGGCGGCTCTCGCCATGCGCAGCGCCGCTTCCGGGGCGTCGTCCAGAAGTATAACTGGTACAAGCGATGTGAGAAATTCAGGCTGCCGGCTGATGTAACGTTCCAGCCGGCGGCGGTGGTCGACAATGGTGCTTGTGACCAGGTCAAACTCCGGGCAGCAGATGCGCAGGTTGGTGTCTTTCCAGGAAAAAGAGCGATAGACACGCATGCGCGCAAGTCCCGTCAGCGGTTAGAATGCCGAGGAGCAGGCGCCAAACGGGCAGGCGGGCAGGCAGGCCAGGCACTCAATGCAGTTCTCCTCGTTGTAGGTAATGCGCCGGGTGGCCCGGTCAACAATGGAGAGCGCCCCGGTGGGGCAATGCACCACGCAGGCGCCGCACTGGGCACATTTGTGCTCGTCCCAGAGCACGGCCTTGCTGCCGGCGTGAATACTCACGTCAAAGCCGTTCAGGAAGTTGAAGGCACGGTCGATATTTTCCTGGGTACCGGTCAGCTCCAGGCTCAGGTAGCCCTCCTCATCGGAGGTGACCTTGGCGCGGAAGATGTTGACGATCAGGTCGAACTGCTTGACCAGCTCGTAGACAATGGGCTTTTCGGTCTCGCTTTTGGGAAAGTAGAGAAAAACTTTTTTGGTGATCATTTTTGGCCCGGCCCCTTGATGTTCAGGGATTGCATGCCCTGGTTCAGCGGCAGACGCTGGCTGGGCTCGGCCAGCAGGAAGCGGCCCGCCTCGATTTCCGCCTTGAGCAGTTCGCAAATTTTCAGCGCCTTATTGTAGGAGGATATGGAGGTCACTTCCACCTTTTTGCCATTCAGTTCCACCTCGCCAGAGCGCAGTTCCTCGTAGGTGTAGCGTGCCAGAATCTTGCCGGTTTTCTCCGGGTAATCCGAGGAATAGTCCGTCACGCAGGCCTGAATGTCGCGGTCGCGCACGGTGGTGCGTTTGAGGATTTCCGCGTTCAGTATGGGAATGGGAACCCCCACGCCCAGGGCCAGCGACACGCCGTAACCCTTGAGGCTCACCCCGCGCACGAATTCCGGCAGCATTTTTTTCATGTCGCCGGTGAGAGCCAGGGCACCGGCGCCCTCCACGGGCACGTCATTGGGGCCGCGCTCCACCAGGGAGCAGTGCTGCGTACCCTGGGAGAAGACCAGCCCGCGCGCGCCCGCCAGCCACACCGCCGAGCCCACGCCGATGGTTTCGTAGAGCGGGTCGTTCAACAGGGGCGACAACTGGCCCGCCGAACTGTAGGTCATGTTGCGCATGTTGGCGCGCAGGATGCCCAAATAGGTGTAGATGCGCTTATTTGAACAGTTCACCGCCACGTTGTAATTCTGGTAGCAGTTGCGCGGGTTGACCATGATGGCCTGGTTGAGGTCGTTGATGTCGAACAGGGTGCGGATCTCGCGGCGGGGATAGTCGTCCGTGCCGTAGGAGAGCGCGAAGAGCTGCAGCTTCTTGCCTGCCACCAGGTCCTCGATCACATGACCGCCGCCGTAACGGAACTCGCCCGGGTAGTACATGTTGGCCGGGTCGCCGTGACGCAGCTGGGTCGCACCCAGATATACATCCACCGCGGCAATGCCGCTGTAGGCCATAACGTCGTTGATCCAGGCCTCGGTGATACGAATTTTCGGTTTACTGTGGCCGAAATTAAGAAAACAGCCCGAGGAGCACATGGGGCCGAAGGTGGCGGTGGTGACGACATCCACCTCCTTGGCAGCATGCTCCAGGCCGTGCTTGTCCACGTAATCAATCACCTCTTCGGCGTTGAGTACCACCGCCTTGCCCGAGGCAATTTTTTCGTTTATTTCCGCATAGGTTTTGCTCATGGTCCCATCCTCGCGGGAGAAAATGAATCAAATCACGTAAGGGTTCATTTAATAAACCGCCTACTATAGGACGATTGCACAAAAACAGCAAGAAAGGCGCACGCCTGTCGCGAAAAAGTAAGGGAGCGAAAAATCGCTGGAAAAGTGTGCCGCCCGCTCTCCGTGTCTGGAAAAAATTTGCAAAAAAGCGTATCTTATTGAAGATATTTTTGAGACCTGCCAAGGAGCGACGTATGAGCACCCCCAAGAATTTTCAGACCTTTCATCCCCAAACTGCCCTGACATCCGGCGGCAAAATCTACACCGTATATTCTATAAAAACCTTGGAACAGCTCGGCTATGGCCCGGTGGACCGCTATCCCTACAGTCTGCGCATCGTTCTGGAGAATGTTGTGCGCAATTTCCCGCGGGGACTGGCCACGGCTGAAGATCTGGATAACCTCGCCTCCTGGCGGCCTGGCGACATCCGCGCGGCCGGGGTGCCGCTCATGCCCGCCCGCGTCATTCTCCAGGATTTCACCGGTGTGCCCGCCCTGGTCGACCTGGCGGCCATGCGTTCCGCCCTGGCCCGGTCCGGCGGCGATCCCGCCACCATGAACCCGTTTATTCCCGCGGATCTGGTCATCGACCACTCCATCCAGGTGGATAAATCCGCCACCGCCGATGCCTTTCAGGTGAACGTGGGGCTTGAGATGCAGCGCAACCGCGAGCGCTACACCATGCTCCACTGGGGCCAGCAGGCCTTCAGCAACTTCCGCGTGGTGCCTCCGGGCACGGGCATTGTGCACCAGGTAAACCTGGAGTACCTGGCATCGGTGGTGCATACGGGTGAGCAGGACGGCACACCAGTGATCTATCCGGACAGCGTGCTGGGCACGGATTCGCACACCACCATGATCAATGGTCTGGGCGTGATGGGCTGGGGCGTGGGCGGGATTGAAGCCGAGGCCGTGCTGTTGGGGCAGCCCTATTCCCTGCAGATTCCCGAGGTGGTGGGCGTACGCCTGGGCGGTTCGCTGCCCGCGGGCACTACTGCCACAGACCTGGTGCTGCACATCACCCGCTTTCTGCGCGGCAAGGGTGTGGTGGGCCGGTTCGTGGAGTTCTTCGGACCGGGCCTGATGCATCTGAGCCTGCCCGATCGCGCTACCATTGCCAATATGGCGCCTGAGTACGGCGCCACCATGGGCTTTTTCCCGGTGGACAGCGAAACGCTGCGCTACCTGCGCGCAAGCGGTCGGCCCGAATCGCTGGTACAGCTGGTGGAGGATTACTGCCGCGCCCAGTCCTTCTTTTTTGCCCCGGAAAACCCGGAGCCCGCCTATTCGGTGGTGTACGACATCAGCCTCGATTCCGTGGTGCCCTGCCTGGCCGGACCACGTCGGCCCCAGGACCTGCTGCCGCTGGCGCAGGTAGCGGAAGATTTTAAAGAACAGTTTAAGAGCGAACCGGATGTGGGGGAACAGCTCACCGACGGCTCGGTGGTGATCGCCGCTATCACGAGCTGCACCAACACCTCCAACCCCAGTGTGATGATCGGCGCAGGTCTCTTGGCCCGCAAGGCGCGCGCGCGGGGCCTCAGCATCAAACCCTGGGTTAAGACCAGCCTGGCTCCCGGCTCCCGGGTGGTCACCCGCTATCTGAAAAAAAGCGGGCTGCTGCCGGATCTGGAGGCCCTGGGCTTTCAGGTGGTGGGCTATGGCTGCACCACCTGCATCGGTAACAGCGGGCCCCTGGC
>DAIODL010000073.1:0-8930 GCA_036746815.1 Desulfobulbus sp. | reverse complement strand
CCGCCTCTGGCTGGACAGCTGATTTCCCTGATCAAGGATTCGGCCATCGTATCCGTTATCTCCATCCAGGAACTGACCTATCAGGGTACACAGCTCATGGCCTCCACCTCGCTCACTATTGAGGTGTGGGTGACCGTTGCGGCCCTCTATTTTCTGCTCACCTTTCCCTGCGCCTGGTGCGTCGACACGCTGGAAAGGTGGCTGCGAAACCGCCGCGCCGCCTGAACAAATCCTCCAGGGTTGCACGTTGCGGCGGGGCATGGAATAGGGTATCATTTTCAAGGTGTTGTTTTCCCCGTTTACCTGATGTTCGGCAGTTTTCTCCTCACGGTAGAATCCCTATGTTAAAAAAATCCCGGTTGTTTCACAGCGCTCTACTTGTCGCCCTTTTTTTTGCTTTGCTCATGCCCATTCAGGCTATTGCGTTAACCGTTGGCGATGAACGGAAAATCAGCGAACAGCTCCTCTTTTCCATGCGCAAGGAGCTGTCTTTATTGGATGATCCGGATATCAGCCAGTATATCAACAATCTGGGGCACAGCGTGCTCAAGATTATTGGCCCCCAGTTTTTTGATTACCGTTTTTACGTGGTCAAAAGTAACCAGTTCAACGCTTTTGCCGCGCCAGGCGGTATGGTCTTCTTTTACTCAGGCCTCATTCAGCAGATGGACAACGAGGATGAGCTGGTGAGCGTGCTCGCTCATGAGATCGGGCACGTGGTCAGCCGTCATTATGCCCAGCGCATGTCCAAAAATACCAAGGTGGGGGTGCTGTCGCTGTTGACCGCTCTCGCCGGCCTTGCGGTCGGTGTACCCGCACTTTCCGCAGGTATTATGATGGGCTCGATGGCGGCCGGGCAGACCGCTGTGCTCAGCTTCAGCCGTGAGGATGAGGAACAGGCGGACCGGCTCGCCTACGGGTGGATGGTGCAGATGCATCGCGACCCGGTTGCCATGGAGCGCATGCTGAGCGTGATGCGCCGCATTACCCGCTACCACATTGGCGGCGAGGTGCCCCAGTATATGCTCACCCATCCCAATCCTGAGGCGCGCATGGGGTATGTGCAGTCACTCCTCGACAGTGCCACGACCACGCACCAGCCCATGCATTTCCAGAAAACGGATAATTTTGATTTTCTCCGCTTCAAGTACCGGGTGCTGTTCCTCTCTACAGATCACGATCAGCTGAAAACCGGCTGCACCTATATGCTCGGTTCGGCCACTGATCCGGAACAGAAGATCATGGCCAACTTCGGCCTGGCGCTGGTCGCAGCTGATAACCGTAACTTTGATGAGGCCCTCCACTATCTTTCCGTGGTGCAGGCACGTTATCCGCAAAAGAGCATCCTCAACGTGGACCGGGCCGTGATTCTTCTGGATGCCGGCCGCTATGACGAGGCGAGAGTGCTGCTGGAGCAGGCGGTGCGCCAGAATTCCAACGATATGTATGGGTTATATGAACTGGCCAAGCTGGAGTCTGCCAAGGGCAACATGAACCGGGCGGAACAACTGCTGCAGCGGCTGAAAATGTTCATGCCCGAGTACCCTCCGGTCTATTTCGAGCTGGGCCGTATCGCCGCTGCGCGCGGCAGGCAGGGCGCAGCCGGGTTTCTGCTGGCCAAATACAATCTGTATCTTGGCCGGGAAAAACTGGCTAAACAGTATCTGAAACATGCCTCCACGGATACCACCATTCCGGTGGCGGACCGCAATGAGGCCAAGGCACTTCTGGATAAGCTGAAGGATCTGGACAAGGGAGTCTGAGAACCATGCTGAAAAGATTTTCCATTTCCCTGGATGATGCACTTCTCACCCGGTTTGATGAATACATTGAACCGCGTGGCTACTCCAACCGGTCCGAAGCCATCCGTGACCTGATTCGCAAAGCACTGGTCAGCGAGGAGTGGGAGCAGGACAGCGAGGTGGTGGGGGTGGTGAGCATTGTCTACAATCACCATCAGCCGCAGCTGCAGGAAAAAATTACGGAACTGCAGCACCAGTACCATCATGCCATCACCTCATCCACCCATGTGCACATGGATCACGACAACTGCCTGGAAGTCATCATTGTCAAGGGGCGTGCCTTTCAGGTGCGGGAACTGGCCGAGCACTTGATGGCCCTGCGCGGCGTCAAGGACGGGAACCTGTCCATGTCCAGCACCGGCGGCCATCTGCATTGAGATAGGCCTGGAGTTCTGCCTGTGCAAGAAAATACCGAGCATCCTGTAAATCCGAAGGAATGTGAGCAGATAGCTGCCAACGGGCAGGATCTGGTGTTCATGCGCCGCGCCCTGGACAGGGCGCGCGAGGCAGCCGCGCTGGGGGAGGTGCCGGTAGGCGCGGTGCTGGTGGATGCGGAGGGACAGATCCTGGCCGAGGCTGGCAACAACTGCATTGCCGCTTCCGATCCTTCGGGGCACGCAGAGATGCGCACCCTGCGCCTGGCGGCCATAAAACTTGGAAATTACCGGCTGCCGGGCACGACTTTGTATGTCACCCTGGAGCCGTGTCCCATGTGCGCAGCGCTTCTGGTGCATGCCCGCGTGGGGCGTCTTGTTTATGGCGCCACTGATCCCAAGGGCGGGGCCATTGTGTCCAAATATCATATTGGTGGCGACGATCTGCTCAATCACCGTTTTCAGGTGACAGGTGGTGTGCTGGCCGAAGAATCCGCACAGCTTCTGCGGGAATTTTTTAGGAGCCGACGCTAGTTTTTTCTTGTAAAAAAGTGGCTTCCGGGCTAGATAAGGCTCCACGTCGGCGGGCTTTCACCCGCCGTTTTTTGCCATGTCGTTTACCCATGATTTCATGGAGAGGTGACCGAGTGGTTTAAGGTGCACGCCTGGAACGCGTGTGTACGCAAGTACCGAGAGTTCGAATCTCTCCTTCTCCGCCACATAGAAAAAGGCCATGTACTGTAAAGTGCATGGCCTTTTTGTTTTTCACGATTGCAGACGGGTGCATCAGCTTTTAATCACGTTCTTTGGCCACGTGTGCAGGAATGAAGCTAAGACTGCGCAACGAATCGATTTCCTTATGAAAAATTTTTGTGTTCTTTGCTTTTCAACCGTCATGCATGCCTTATAGTTTTACCATTCTCTGGCAAGTCATCTTGCGCTGGAGAGAGTCTGGAACCATACGTTCCTTCCGTTTGAATCAAAAGGTACAACTATGAAAACGATTTTGATGAAAGTAGCAGGTGTTTTGACCTTGGGGATGTTTGTTGCCGGCACCAGTCTGGCAGCCATGAATGACCCTGGCATCCAGCGAACACAGGTCAATCAGGAGCGCCGCATCAATCAGGGCGTCCGCAATGGACAGCTCAATCCGGCGGAAGCCGGAAAATTGCGGAACGAACAAAGACATATCAAAAGACAGGAAGCGAGGATGGCGGCCCGTCATCATGGTCGCTTGACCAGACATGATAAGGCTGTGCTCAAACATAAGCAAAAGAAGGCCAATCACCGTATCTGGCGTCTCAAACACAATCGTCGATAGTGAAGTTAAAAAAGTCCGCCTGCGCCGTTTCTTTGTGCAGGCGGACTTTTTTATACTTTTTGCAGTCATACCAGCCGGCTGCGAAGATTTTATTGGCCTGTTTTGCCATCTCCTGGTTGACGCACAAAATTTTCCAACCTGGGCTCAATCATGCTGCAGCCGCCCATGCAGTCACCAATGGCGTTGATCTCCGCCTCCTCAAGATCAAGTAGAGCCGCAGTTACATCTTCTTCCGTCAAGCCGGCAAAAATTCCCTCCGGTGTGAACCATCCTGCGTTTTCCCGAAACACAAAACGTTTGTGTACCTCGTCACGTTGCTCTTGATCAGATAAGTCACAGAATTTCCGGTCAGTCATGGGCAATGTTCCTTACTCATGTTGGGCAGGGGGCACATTGTTGCATAGTGTTGAACAATGGTGCTTTTATTTCGTTTATAAAAGCAGTTCCCGCTCCAGGAGTCAACCGTTGAGGTCTGGAAAGAGCGGATAAACCATTTTATTGTGCAAGTTTTTTTGTCGCCCCTGCTTTCAGAGGTGAAAATTTATTTCATAGAGGAGTGCCGGCTTTTCATCCGGATGGGCTGGTTTATGGCAGGTGGCGACTACCCATGAAAAAAGAGATGTTTTTCCAGTAAAAATAATTTTTGTGTTCTTTGCTTTCCAACAGGAAGAGCAGTCCCGTATAATCTTATCGTTCTAAGCAAGATGTTAATTTGCGTAAGTGATAGCTTCAGAAACGACATCAACCGAATGTAAAAGAAGGGGAATTTATGAAAACGACTTTGATGAAAGTGGCAGGAGTGCTGACTGTGAGCCTGTTACTGGCCGGTACCAGCTATGCCGGTTTCCACGGTTCGAATTTTAAGAATAAACAGGGGAATCAGGAGACTCATGTCGATCAGGGGCTTCATAAGGGACAGATCGATAATCCGTCTGAAGCCAACAAGTTGCGGAATGCACAAAAGCACATGCTGAAACAAAATACCAAGCTGGAAGGCGACCAGGGCAACCATTATGGTCAGATGAATAAAGAAGAAAAGAATATACGTAAGTTTGAGCGCAAGCAGGATAAAAACGAAATGAAACTGCTCAAACATATGAGCAAATGATGGACTGAAGAAAAATGCCCGCCTGCGCAGATTGCTGCTTGCGCAGGCGGCTCTGTTTTATGGAGTTTGCGTGCACGTCAGTTTTTCAAATGTGCTATCTTGCCGTTTAATCTTCCCCCAGGCTGGCGCGCAAAATTTTCTAAGCCCAAAGGATCCGTGGCAGTGTGACTACTGGTTATTCTTCGGATTTATCCTCGCCAAAACCGGGAAGTTCCGGGAGATTGACAGGTTCTTTTTTAGGGATGCCGCTGATATCGGTGACGCGGCGCACGCTGCGGTTGGCCACGCGTTTGCCCTTGGCTGCGGGGCCTTTGATGAGGTATTCGCTGAAATCGATTTCCACGGCATTGGATTTGGCCCGCGCCGACGGTGCCAGGCTCACCCGGGCACGGAATTCCTCCTTGCCAAGCAGAAGTAAAAGAATAGCGCCGCGCTTGTGCTCCTCAAAAAGCCGGTATTCGCGGTTGAGAATGAATTTCGGGGTGGTGAAGCGCTTCACATAGGCAAGGTTTTCCGCGCCGTGGCGATAGATCATGTTGAACACCTGCCCCTCCTGCACCACGCCTAGCCAGTACACCTCCGGCCCCACAAACACCTTGTCCTGCACGGTCATCACCTTGTAGAGGCCATCCTTGAATATGAGCAGCAGCCGGTCGTATTCCGAGCAGGCACATTCCAGATCCGTGACCGTATTTTCAGTTTTCACCTTGGAGCCCAGGAAACCGCTCTCACGGTGATAGCCCACGATGAGATTGGAGAGCGCAGCGCTGCGGGCGTTCACCTCGTCAAAGGCTTTGAGTTCGCTCATGCGTGGGAAGCTGACCCCGTATTTCTCTTTGATGCCCGTGATGTAGTCGATGGTGAACCCCACCATGTCCTGCAGGTGCTTCTTGATCTGACTGATTGCCTTCTCGATATCGCGCAGCTCTTTGAGCTGGCGGTTGATGTCGTAGCGGGAGATACGGCGGATTTTGATTTCCAGGAGACGTTCCACATCATCAGCGGTGATGGCGCGTTTGAGCTTGCCCGCAAACGGTTCCAGGGATTTTTTCACCGTGGACTGCACGTCCTTGTAATTGGTTTTTTCCTCGATCTGCTTGTAGAGCCGTTCCTCAATAAATATCTGCTCCAGCTTGCGGGCATGCCATTTGTCTTCCTGCCGTCCCAGATCGATGGTGAGTTCGCGCTCCAGATTGGTTACCAGAAGATCCGTGTTGCGCCTGAGCACCTCTTCCACAGTAAGCTGCCGGGGCATGTTGTCGCTGATGGCGATCAGGTTCGGCGACACACTCATTTCGCAGTCAGTGAAGGCATAGAGGGCGTCAATGGTTTCCTCGGCCAGCATACCGCGCGCCAGCTTGATTTCCACCTCCACTTTTTCCGCGGTGTAGTCGTTGATGGAGGCGATCTTCAGCTTACCGGCCTTGGCCGCCTTTTCCACGGACTCAATCAGGTTCTGGGTGGTGATGTTGTAGGGCAGTTCGGTGATGACAATGGTTTTGGGATCGGGCTGCTTGAGCTTGACGCGGCAGCGGATGCGGCCGTTACCGTGGTCGTAATCCGTGACATCGATGATGCCACCCCGGGGAAAATCCGGGTAGAGCGTGATCTCCTGGCCGCGCAGATAGTCGATCTGCGCCTGCAGGAGCTCGTTGAAGTTGTGCGGCATGATCTTGGTGGCCATGCCCACGGCAATGCCTTCCGCGCCTGAGAGCAAGAGCAACGGAATTTTCACCGGCAGCCGCACCGGCTCCTGCATGCGGCCATCATAGGAATCGATGAACTCGGTGATATCCTTGTTGAACAGGGCCTCGCGGGCAAGCGGTGAGAGCCGGCACTCGATATACCGGGGCGCTGAGGCCTGATCGCCGGTGAAAATGTTGCCGAAGTTACCCTGTCGGTCGATAAGGTAGCCCTTGTTGGCCAGATTGACCAGGGCATCGAAGATAGACTGATCCCCATGCGGATGCAGCTTCATGGCCTCGCCCACCACGTTGGCCACCTTGTGGAAACGGCCGTCATCCATGTTGAAAAGCGTTTGCAGGATACGCCGCTGCACCGGTTTGAGACCGTCGTCCACATCCGGGATGGCGCGGTCGCGAATGACGTAGGAGGTGTAATCGAGGAAGTTGACGTCAAACAGCTGGTGCAGTTTGCCGCGTTCCTGCGGGATGACGTCGCTCATTCTTCCGGCCTCACAATGAGATGTTCCATGATGTACTGCTTGCGTTCGGGCGTGTTTTTGCCCATGTAAAACCTGAGTACCCGGCTGACCTCACTGAGCGAATCAAGCCGTACCTGTTTGATGCGCATGTCCTGGCCGATGAACTGCTTGAATTCAGCCGGTGAAATCTCCCCCAAACCCTTGAATCGGGTGGTTTCAATGGAGCGGTCGGCCTTGCTTTTGGCCTGCAGGGTTTTAATGGCGCTGGTCATATCCTTGTCGGAATAGCAGTACAGGGTCTGCTGTTTGTTGCGTACGCGGAAAATGGGGGTTTCCAGGATAAACACCCGCTCGGATTTGAGCAGCTGCTCGAAATAATGGAGAAAAAAGGTGAGCAGCAGATTGCGGATATGCAGGCCGTCCACATCGGCATCCGTGGCGATAATAACCCGGTCGTACCGCAGGTCACTGATGGATTCCTCAATGTTGAGGGCCTGCATCAGCGAGTACAGCTCCTCGTTTTTGTAGAGCACGTCCAGCCGCTGGCCAAAGACGTTCATGGGCTTGCCCTTGAGGCTGAACACCGCCTGGGTCATGGGATCGCGGGCAGTGACAATGGAACCGGCGGCGGACTGGCCCTCGGTGATGAAGAGCATATTCTTACGTCCCGGCTTGGATGCCTGGCCGCGGGAAGGGTGGTATTTGCAGTCCTTGAGCTGGGGGATTTTGAAGGCGATCTTTTTGGCCTTGGTCTTGGCATCGCGGCGCACGGACTGCAGCTCGCGGCGCACGCGCTCGTTGCGCTGCACCTTGTCCACCAGGATTTCCGCGGTTTCCGGGAACTTGTAGAGGTGGGTGGCTACAGCGTCCTTTACGGTGTTCACGATACTGGCGCGGATATCGGTGTTGCCGAGTTTGTTCTTGGTCTGCGACTCAAACACCGGCTCCTGTACCTTGACCGCCAGGATACCCACAATGCCGTCGCGTACGTCCAGGCCGTTGAACTTCTTGCCCGTGAATTCGTTCACCCCCTTGAGGATACCCTCGCGAAAGGCGGAAAGGTGGGTGCCGCCCTCGCTGGTATAGGTGCCGTTGACAAAGGAGAAGTAGGACTCGCCATAGTCATCGGTGTGGGCAAAGGCGAATTCCAGGGTCTTGTCCACAAAGTGGATGGGCGGATACAACGACTCGCTGTTGATTTCCTTATCAAGCAGATCCAGAAGCCCATTCTTGGAACAGTAGGTGGTGCCGTCCAGACTGAGGATCAGCCCGGCATTAAGGTAGGCATAGCGCCAGAGCCGCTGGTCCACATAGGCCGGATCAAAACGGTAGCCCGGAAAACTTGCCTCATCGGGTAGAAATTCTACCAGGGTACCATTTTTTTTGGTGGTGTCGCCTTCCTCTTCATGGGCCAGGGTGCCGCAGTAAAAGGTGGCGGACTTGAAACGGCCATCGCGGAAGGCGGTGACTGTGAACTGGGAGGAGAGGGCGTTCACCGCCTTGGTACCCACGCCGTTTAAGCCCACGGAGAACTGGAACACCTCGGTGTTGTACTTGGCCCCGGTGTTGATCACAGACACGCATTCCACCACCTTGCCCAGGGGAATGCCGCGGCCATAGTCGCGTACTCGGCACAGCCCGTCCTCGCCCACGTGGATATCAATGCGTTTGCCGTAGCCCATGATGAACTCGTCCACGGCGTTGTCCAGCACTTCCTTAAGCAGGATGTAGATGCCGTCGTCCGGATGGGAGCCGTCGCCAAGCCTGCCGATGTACATGCCCGGCCGCTTGCGGATGTGCTCCAGCGAGCTGAGCGTTTTGATTTTGGATTCGTCGTAGAGAGTATCGGTCATGATGTGCAACAGCAGAAAAAGAGAAAATGGGGTCCGGCGACACGCACCTTTTTTAGTCTACTGAACCCCGGCGCGCAAGTCAAAGGAATGCAAATGGTGTGCAGGGTGTGTCACTCCATCATGTGCACGCGGCCGCAGTCCGGGCAGATCCAGGTGGGGCCGTTGCTCATGCCCCACTTGTTTTCCTCGAAACACTCCGGGCAGATCTGAAACCCGCAGACACAGCTCCAGCAGAAGGGTTTCACCTGCCTGCAGCAGTGACAGCGAAACTCTTTTCTTCTGCGGTAGCCCCGTTTGGGTGGTGTTTG
>DAIODL010000072.1:3657-9025 GCA_036746815.1 Desulfobulbus sp. | reverse complement strand
CGTGAGGGTGGGCATACGGTAGGCGCCGGGGTTGTCTCCGAAATTATCGCGTAAGCACTTTCTGCTGTTGCGGGAAGTTAAGAGGTTGAATATGCAGCCGGGCTCAAGAGTCCGGCTGCTGTCACTCTATAGAGCATATTATGAGAGAAATGATTATTCTGGCTTGTCCTGATTGCAAACAGCGCAATTACACGACAACGAAAAATAAAAAAACAGTTCCTCACAAGTTGGAATTGAAAAAATATTGTCCTTTCTGCAAAACACATACTTTGCATAAGGAAACCAAGTAAACAGGCCAGTAGCTCTAATGGTAGAGCACCGGACTCCAAATCCGGGGGTTGGGGGTTCGAGTCCCTCCTGGCCTGCCATAGTGAGTTCGCAATCCGTGATTGAAGGCTCCCAGTTTCGCGCGCATAATGTCGACAAAAAAAACAAACCGTACAGGCAAACAGAACGATAAAGCTAATAAAGAGCTTGGTGAAGGTCAGGAGAAGTTTTCTTTCTCCCCGTCCAGCATCAAGACTTTTTTGTCTGAAGTTCAGGCAGAGTTTCGTAAAGTTGTCTGGCCTGGCAGGAAACAGACCTTCGGGTTAACGGGATTTGTCATTTTGTTGGTTATCGTGATTGCGGTCTACCTTGGCTCGGTCGATCTTTTGTTGGGTAAATTGGTTTCGACCGTACTCAAGTAATTGAGTCGCTAGGGAGAGTTATGGCAAAAAATTGGTATATCGTTCATACCCATACCGGGTTTGAAAATAAAGTTAAGACAACGCTCGAGGAACGGATCAAGCTTGCGGGGCAGGAAGATCAGTTTGGTGAAATTCTTGTGCCCACCGAGCAGGTGGTCGAGATGGTCAAGGGTTCCCGAAAAACTTCAGAGCGTAAGTTCTTTCCTGGTTACATTCTGGTCAATATGGAGATGGATCAGAATACCTGGCATACCGTACAGGATACGCCGCGTGTTACTGGCTTTGTCGGTGTGAATATGAATCAGGCGGGGACTGACAAGGATATTTACAACAAGATACCTTGGCTCACCGAAGCGGAGGCGGATAAAATTTTAGGCCGGATTGCTGATGGCGTGAGCAAACCCAAACCTAAAATTGTTTTTGCTGAGGGTGATGCGGTTCGTGTTATCGATGGACCGTTTGCCAATTTTCAGGGTGTTATTGAGGAAGTGTTTCCTGATAAAGGGCGGGTTCGAGTTATGGTTTCCATTTTTGGCCGTTCGACCCCGGTTGAGCTTGAATATATTCAGGTAAGTAAAAACTAAACTCCCGGTTACGGGGAGGTTGCACAATGGCAAAAAAAATCCAGGCATACATCAAGCTGCAGATTCAAGCTGGGAAGGCGAATCCTTCTCCGCCTGTTGGTCCTGCTCTGGGCCAGCATGGTGTGAATATCATGGATTTCTGCAAGGCGTTTAATGCCCAGACGCAGTCAGCGGGCGATACCATTATCCCTGTTGTTATTACCGTGTATTCGGATCGTTCTTTCAGCTTTATTACCAAAACGCCTCCGGCATCGGTTCTCTTGAAAAAGGCTGCAGGGTTGAAAAGTGGTTCCAGCAACCCTAAGAAAGAGCGTGTTGCAGAACTGAGCAGTGCCAAAATCAGAGAGATTGCTGAAATCAAGATGCCCGATCTGAATGCTTATGACATTGAGCATGCAGTGCGCATTGTTGAGGGAACGGCACGCAGCTGCGGCATCACCGTTGTTCAATAATTAAGCAATAAATTCGTACCTGTGTGTTTCCACAGCACACCAGGGAGAATGAGGAGCAGAAATGCCTAAACGTGGAAAGAATTACAAGAATGCGATTACACTCGTTGATCGCAACAAGCTGTGCGAACTGCACGAAGCTGTCGAGTATGTCGTTAAAGCGAAATACGCAAAATTTGACGAAACCGTTGATATCGCTGTTCGCCTTGGCGTAGATCCGCGTCATGCGGATCAGATGGTGCGGTCCAGTGTTATTCTGCCGCATGGTACCGGCAAAACCTCACGAGTGCTCGTATTCGCCAAGGGTGAAAAAGAGAAAGAGGCTTTGGCAGCTGGTGCCGATTTCGCGGGTTCTGATGAAATCGTCGAAAAGATCAAGGGCGGCTGGCTCGAATTTGACAAAACCATCGCAACCCCTGATATGATGGGCGAGGTCGGTAAGATTGGTCGTATTCTTGGTCCGCGTAACCTGATGCCCAATGCCAAACTTGGTACCGTTACCTTTGATATCGCCCGTGTTGTCGGAGAAATCAAAAAAGGTAAGGTGGATTTCCGTGTTGATAAGGCCGGTATTGTCCATGCAATTGTGGGTAAGGTTTCCTTTGGTGCTGATCAGCTTGCCGAGAACATTACGGTGTTCGTTGACAAACTGATTCAGTTGAAACCGGCCACCAGTAAGGGTATCTATCTTCGCTCTATTTCCTTGTCCAGCACTATGGGCCCTGGTCTGAAGATTGATCCATTGCATATTCGTACATTGATTAAGTAATCCATTGGCTCTTGTGCCGATGATGTTGTTTTCGTTGGTGTGTGGTTTTTTATATTTAGGGAAGGTCTGAGACAGCAGGCACTGAAGTTTAATAGTGTGCAGCACTACCTGCCGAGGCCACGTGGTAATCAGAGTATTGCCGCTAGGAACTTCATTCCTCTTTCTGCTTTTGAGGACAGTCCCGTACATTTTAGGAGGTTTTGGCGTTGAATCGCGATCAAAAAACTGAGGTCATCAGTGCACTCAACGAGGCCTTTTCCAAAGCAAAATTCGCTGTCGTCGCTGACTACCGCGGATTGAAAGTGTCGGAACTGGAAAAACTGCGCAGGGATTTGCGTCAAAGCGATGCCCAGATTCAAGTGGCAAAGAACACCTTTTTGCGTTTGGCCGTCAAGGATACGCAATTTGAAGGTTTGACGGATTCCTTCACCGGTACCACAGCAGTTGCTGTTGGTTTTACTGAGCCGGTAGGACCCGCCAAGGTTGTCAGTGCTTTTGCTAAAGAATTTGCGGCATTTGATGTACGCTGCGCTGCTCTTGAGGGTAATTTACTCAAGCCCGAAGACGTGGTGGCTCTTTCCAAGCTGCCCAGCAGGGAAGAATTGCTCGCCAAGTTGCTCGGCACCATGTCGGCTGTGCCGTCTGGATTTGTCCGTGTTTTGGCTGCAGTTCCCCAGAAATTGCTTTATGCGCTTTCTGCGGTTAAAGATCAGAAAGAAAATTAAATGAAAACCCACTCTATTGGGTGGGCAATGCTCTCTTAATTCCGGAGGAATGAACCATGGCTGTAACGAAAGAAGAAGTTATTGAATTTATCGCTAACATGACTGTTCTTGAGCTCTCTGAGCTGATCAAGGAGCTTGAGGAGAAGTTTGGTGTTTCCGCTGCTGCTCCTGTTGCGGTTGCCGCGGCTGCCGCTCCGGCTGCCGGTGCTCCTGCTGAGGAGAAAACCGAATTTGATGTTATCCTGACCAGCGCTGGCAGCGAGAAGATCAAAGTGATCAAAGAGGTGCGTGCTATCACTGCTCTCGGCCTGAAAGAGGCTAAAGAGCTGGTTGAAAGTGCACCGGCTCCCGTCAAAGAAGGCGTCAGCAAGGATGAGGCTGCCGCTATCAAGACTCAGATTGAAGGTGCCGGTGGCTCCGTAGAGATCAAGTAATTCGTCCTGTTGTTGCATACCTCGGGTTTTAGCCCGTCACATCATTACTCGTCAGGAAACGCTATGGGGCATAAGCCCTGTAGCGTTCCTGTGTTTGTGGGTTTTTTCTAATTTTCGAATCAAAATCTTATTAATTTTCACTGTAATTCCAGGGAATTATTAATAACGATAGCTTCGCGCGGAATATTTCGAGGGAATCATGAAAAGAGTACGTAAGAGTTTTGCTAAAACCAGCCAAGTTGTTGAACCGCCTCATCTTATAGCGATGCAGCGTTATTCTTACGAGTATTTTCTGCAGCGGGATATTGCGCCTGAAGAACGTAAGGATACGGGTTTACAGAATATATTTAAAAGCGTGTTCCCTATTACTGACTTTAATGGTCAGTGTTCCCTTGAATTTGTCCGCTATAGTTTTGGTGAGCCCAAATATACTGTCGCAGAGTGTATTGAGCGGGGGATGACCTATGAAGCGCCGCTGAAGATTACCGTGCGTCTGATCACCTTTGACGTCGATGAAGAAACCAAAGTGCAGACTGTTCGTGATATCAAGGAACAGGAGGTTTTTCTCGGGGCCCTGCCTTTAATGACCCAGGATGGTGTGTTTGTGGTCAATGGTACTGAGCGCGTCATTGTGAACCAGCTGCAGCGTTCGCCGGGTCTTTTCTATACCCATGATCAGGGCAAAACCCATGCCTCAGGCAAACGGCTCTATTCTGCGCGTATTATCCCCGTGCGTGGTTCCTGGCTTGATTTTGAGTTTGATATCAAGGACATCCTGTATGTCCGCATTGACCGCCGCAGGAAACTGCCGGTAAGTGTGCTGCTCAAAGCACTGGGATATACCACGGAGCAGTTGCTTAATGAATTTTATCTTGCCGACGAAATCAAATCGACCAAGAAGGGATACAGCATTCGTTTTAATCCGCTGACTTTTACCAATCAGAAACTCAATGCGGATATCGTCAATCCTGAAGATGGCTCTGTTGTCGCCAAAAAAGGAAAGAAGGTCACCAAGGGGCTGGCCAAGAAGATCGATGCGCTGGGTGTGGGCTTTCTGCCTGTTGACGCAGACTTCCTGGTGGACCGGTATTTCGCGGCTGACATTCTGGACCCGGCCACCCAGGAAGTGCTTGTACACTGCAATGATACAGTGACCCCTGAAATTCTCGAAAAATTACAGGCTGCGGGCATCAAGAATTTTTCGCTTCTGTTCATCGATGGTGTGAACTACAGCGAGTCTTTCCGTAAGACCGTGCTGCTGGACAAAATTAAGGATACTGACGAAGCGCTTATTGAGATTTACCGGCGCCTGCGTCCCTCCAGTCCCCCCACCATCGAGGTTGCCAAATCCTTTTTTGACAATCTGTTTTTCAATGAATCAACCTATGACCTTTCCGAGGTGGGCCGGTACAAAATCAATACAAAACTCGGCATTGATACCCCCATTGAGGATCGCACACTGACCAAGGAAGACATCGTCAAAAGTGTCAAACATCTGGTGCGTATTAAGGACGAGTTAAAAGATGGCGATGATATCGACCATCTGGGCAATCGTCGTGTTCGTACCGTGGGCGAGCTGTGCGAAAACCAGTTCCGCATGGGGTTGATCCGCATGGAGCGTGCCATTAAGGAGCGCATGACTCTGCAGGAAATCGAGACCCTTATGCCGCATGATCTGGTGAATCCGAAGCCGGTTACTTCCGCGATCAAGGAATTCT
>DAIODL010000072.1:0-3557 GCA_036746815.1 Desulfobulbus sp. | reverse complement strand
ATGCCGCATGATCTGGTGAATCCGAAGCCGGTTACTTCCGCGATCAAGGAATTCTTCGGAACCAGCCAGTTGTCGCAGTTCATGGATCAGACCAACCCCTTGTCCGAGGTCACCCACAAACGGCGGCTCTCCGCTCTGGGGCCTGGCGGTTTGTCGCGTGAGCGCGCCGGCTTTGAGGTGCGCGACGTTCATCCCACGCACTATGGACGTATCTGTCCGGTTGAGACCCCGGAGGGACCGAACATCGGTCTGATCGTCAGTCTGGCCATGTATGCCAAGGTGAATCCTTACGGGTTTATCGAGACGCCGTACCGCTTTGTCAATGATCGCGTGATCTCAAATGATTACAAGTACCTTTCTGCTTTGCAGGAAGAGGATCATGTCATTGCTCCAGCTAAGATCAACTGTGACAGCAACCGCATTGTCGATGATTACATCATTGCTCGGCAGGAGGGGGAAGTCGCCATGGTCCCCTCTGGTGATGTGACCATGATGGATGTGGCGCCGAACCAGATGGTTTCGGTTGCCGCTTCATTGATCCCGTTTCTGGAAAACGATGATGCCAACCGTGCTCTGATGGGTTCGAATATGCAGCGTCAGGCCGTGCCGCTGTTGAAGACCAGATCTCCGTTGGTGGGTACTGGCGTGGAGAAATATGTGGCGCGGGATTCCGGTGCCTGTCTTTTGGCTGGTGGTGACGGCATTGTCGAAGAGGCGGATGCCAACCGTATTGTCGTGCGCTACGACAATCCCGGTGTGGATGGATTTGATACCGGCATAGGTGTCTATCACCTGCAGAAATACAAGAAGTCGAATCAGAACACCTGCTTCAACCAGAAGGCGCTGGTACTTCCCGGGACGCGCGTGGTCAAAGGCGATGTGCTTGCCGACGGCCCTTCCACAGAAGAAGGCGAGTTGGCTCTGGGCAAAAACGTGACCATCGCGTTTATGCCCTGGCGTGGTTACAACTTTGAGGATTCGATTCTTATTAATGAGCGCCTGCTCAAAGAAGATACCTTCACCTCGGTGCATATCGAGATCTTTGAAACCATGGCCCGTGACACCAAGCTGGGCAAGGAAGAGATCACCCGCGATATCCCCAACGTTGGTGAGGATGGTCTGCGCAACCTTGATGATTCGGGCATTGTACGCATCGGTGCCGAGGTGCATGCCGGTGATATGCTGGTTGGCAAGGTGACCCCCAAAGGTGAGAGCATGCTTTCACCTGAGGAGAAACTGCTGCGTGCCATTTTTGGCGAGAAGGCCGGCGATGTGAAGGATTCTTCGCTGCGCGTGCCGCCGGGTATCGAGGGTGTAGTCATTGATGCGAAGGTCTTTTCCCGCAAAGGCGTTGATAAAGATGAGCGTACCCTCATGATTGAGCAGATGGAGATCGACCGTCTGAACCGGGATATGGAGGATGAGCTGCGCAGTCTGCGCAATGGCGTGCGTAATTCCTTAGGTGCGCTGCTCGAGGGGCGGACCGCCAAGGCCGATATTAAAGACAAAAACGGCAAGGTTATCCTCAAGCTTGGGAAGCAGCTGACTCCCAAAATTATCAGCCAGGTCAATTTTGCCGAACTGCGTGGTCTCGATTTCTCTGAAAAGAGCAAATACGAGGAGGAGATCACGGCTATTTTTGAGCGCTGTGACCACCAGGCATCTGTTGTTCGTGGCCGGTATCAGGGCATTGTCGAGCGTATGGAAAAGGGTGACGATCTGCCTCCAGGCGTCGTCAAAATGGTCAAAATTTATGTCGCCACCAAGCGCAAGCTGTCTGTGGGCGACAAAATGGCTGGCCGCCACGGAAACAAAGGCGTTGTTTCCCGCCTGCTGCCCGAGGAGGATATGCCCTTTTTCGCCGATGGCACCACTGTTGATCTGGTGCTCAATCCTCTGGGCGTACCTTCCCGTATGAACGTTGGGCAGGTTCTGGAGTGTCATCTGGGGTATGCCGCGAAAAAGCTGGGCGAACAGCTTTCAGCCTTTGCCAGAAAGAATGAGATCGACCAGTTAAAGAAGCGGCTGAAGGAGATTTATTCCCCTGCTGAGTTGAAGCAACTGACCACTGGCGTAAGTGACGAAGAACTCCTGGATGCAATGCGAAAATATGGAACCGGTATCCATGTGGCCACGCCGGTGTTTGATGGTGCCTCGGAAACGGAAATCCGCAGTGCGCTGGTTGATGCAGGTGTGGATGAAGTCGGCCAAACTACACTCAGTGACGGCTTAACCGGCGAACCCTTTGATAATCGGGTCACGGTCGGCACCATGTATATGCTGAAACTGCATCACCTGGTTGATAACAAAATTCATGCACGGTCGACCGGTCCTTACTCGCTGGTTACTCAGCAGCCGCTGGGTGGTAAGGCCCAGTTTGGTGGACAGCGTCTGGGTGAGATGGAGGTTTGGGCTATGGAGGCCTATGGCGCCGCTTATACGCTGAAAGAATTTCTTACGGTTAAATCCGATGACGTGGAAGGTCGTACCACCATGTACGAGAAGATCGTCAAGGGCAACAACTTCCTGGAAACCGGGTTGCCTGAATCGTTCCATGTGCTGGTCAAGGAGCTGAAGGGTCTGTGCCTTGACATTGAGCTGCAGGAATAAGCGGTTCTGGTTTCTGAGCAGGTTGGATGATTGCCCGTATCATCGGGTTGTATTGTTGAATAGAGCATAGGTGAACACGTGGAAGAACTGTTTAACTTCTTTGCAAAACCAAAAGGTCCCGTCAATTTCAATAAGGTGAAAATTTCTCTGGCCTCTCCGGAGAAAATCAGGGAGTGGTCGCATGGAGAAGTAAAAAAACCAGAAACCATCAATTACCGTACGTTCAAGCCTGAGCGTGACGGCCTGTTCTGTGCGAAGATTTTTGGACCCGTCAAAGACTACGAGTGCAACTGTGGTAAATACAAACGTATGAAGCACCGTGGTGTTGTTTGTGAAAAATGCGGTGTTGAGGTAATTCAGTCCAAGGTTCGCCGTGAGCGCTTGGGGCATATTGAACTGGCAGCTCCTGTGGCTCATATCTGGTTTTTGAAGAGTCTTCCCTCTAAAATTGGTGCCATTCTTGACATGACACTGAAGCAGCTGGAGCGGATTCTCTATTTCGAATCCTATGCTGTAGTTGAGTCGGAAGTTGAGGAATATCCGGTCGGTTCCCTGCTCAGCGAAGACCAGAAGCGTGAGGCTGAATCCAAGTATCTGGGCAAGTTCCGTGTTGGTATTGGTGCCGAGGCTATCCGCGAAATGCTTATGAAGCTTGATCTCAAAGAGCTTTCCGAGACGCTTCGCAAGGAAATGAAGGAGACGGGCTCCGCCACCAAACGCACCAAGTATGGCAAACGTTTGAACGTGGTCGAGGCTTTCCGTGATTCCGGCAACCGGCCTGAGTGGATGATCCTTGAGGTTATCCCGGTGTTGCCTCCGGATCTGCGTCCCCTGGTGCCGCTTGAAGGTGGCCGTTTTGCCACCTCCGACCTGAACGATCTCTATCGCCGGGTCATCAATCGGAATAATCGACTCAAACGTCTGCTGGAACTGGATGCGCCGGATAT
>DAIODL010000071.1:0-9120 GCA_036746815.1 Desulfobulbus sp. | reverse complement strand
GTTACCGGCACCATCACGGATCTCCTGCCACCCAAAACCCGAGGCTGACCCTATGGAAGAACTGCGACTCAACGCCCCGCTGGATCTGCACCTGCATCTGCGCGAAGGCGACATGCTCACCCAGGTGGCCCCTTTAAGCGCTGCCCCTTTCGCAGGCGCAGTGATCATGCCCAATCTGGTACAGCCGGTGGACAGCCTGCCGCGGCTGCGCGCGTATCGGGAACAGGTGCTCGCAGCCTGCGGCACAGCCACCTTCACCCCATACATGACGCTTTTCTTCCGCGACTACAGTCGCGAGGAGCTGCTGGCAGCCAGAGATGAAATCATCGGTCTCAAGCTCTATCCCGCGGGCATCACCACTCAAAGCGAAAACGGGGTGCGCGATTTCGACCGCATCGGCGACACGGTGGCGCTTTTGGAGGAACTGGATATCCCCCTTTTGGTGCACGGGGAAAGCGGCGGCTTTGTCATGGAACGGGAACGCGAATTTCTCGAGGTCTATGGCTGGCTGGCCCGGCAGTTTCCGCGATTACGGCTGATTATGGAACATATCACCACGGCGGATGCGGTGGAGATGCTCGCAAGATTTGACAACCTGGCCGCCACCGTCACCCTGCACCACCTGATGATCACCCTTGACGACGTGGCCGGCGGCATGCTGCAGCCGGATCTCTTCTGCAAACCCATCGCCAAAACCCCGCGTGACCGCCAGGCCCTGCGCGAGGCCGTGTTCAGCGGTCATCCCCGCCTCTTCTTCGGCTCGGATTCCGCCCCCCATCCCCGCCATCGCAAGGAATGCTGCGGCTGTGCCGCCGGCGTTTTCACGGCCCCGGTAGCCCTGCCCATGCTGACGCAGCTGTTCGCGGAAAACGGTTGTCTGGAAAAGCTGCAGGCTTTTGTTTCCGACTACGGCTGCGACTATTACCGGCTTACCCCGCCGCAGAAAACCGTCACCCTTGAAAAGAACCCCTGGACCGTGCCAACACTCTACGGTTCCGTTAAATCCTTTCTCAGTGAGCAAACACTTTCCTGGCGCGTGAAAAACGTCCAGTAGAAAAGAGTATATCTTGAAAGAACGTGCTGAGAATGGTAGGGAAATCTTTTTGTGGCCCTGTTTACCCTGGAGTAGACAGTGCCTGCTAACCCTTGATGCGGGCGGATCGCAGTCCGTTCGCTCCTCCACTTTTTCCTCTGGGAGACCCAACGATGTTCCTGTCCTACCCCAAAGCGTTTGCCGGTAATTTTCTTGGCAACGCGCCTATCTGGTACAAACTGACCATTCTTGCCTTTCTCATTGCCAATCCGATTCTGCTGCACCTCTACGGCACCTTTATCACCGGCTGGGTGCTCATTGCCGAATTCATCTTCACCCTGGCAATGGCACTGAAATGCTACCCCCTTCCCGCCGGCGGCGTGCTGGCCCTGGAAGCGGTGTTCATTGGCATGACCAAAACAGAAACCGTGTACCATGAGGCCCTCAATAACTTTGAGGTCATCCTGCTTTTGATCTTCATGGTGGCGGGCATCTTTTTCATGAAGGATGTGCTCCGTTTTACCTTCACCCGCATTCTGGTAAAGGTGCAGTCCAAATACAAAATAGCGCTCCTCTTCTGCTTTGCAGGCGCCTTTCTCTCAGCCTTTCTGGACGCCCTCACCGTAACCGCGGTCATCATGGCCGTGGCCTACGGTTTTTATGAAATTTATCACCGGTACATTTCAGGGAGGGACAACAGCGATGTGGTCTACGACCTCACCAGTGACCTGGCCTTGAAGGAGCAGGAGCAACAGGATCTCCTGCAGTTCCGCGGTTTTCTGCGCAACCTGATGATGCACGGCGCCGTAGGCACGGCCCTGGGCGGGGTATGCACCCTGGTGGGAGAACCGCAGAATCTCCTGGTGGGCTCGACCATGGGCTGGCATTTTGGAAAATTCTTCCTTATGGTGTCCCCGGTATCCCTGCCCGTGCTGGTGGTGGGGCTTTTGACCTGTTACCTGGTGGAAAAAAAGAAATGGTTCAGCTATGGTTTTGAAATGCCGGGCAACATCCGCTCACATCTGTTGGAAACCGAGGCACAGCAGGAGGCCAAACGGGGAGCGAAAGGAAAACTCAAGCTGGTTATCCAGGGTATCGCCGGTGTCTGGCTCATTGTCGCTCTGGCCTTTCATCTGGCTGCGGTAGGCCTGGTGGGCCTCTCGGTCATCGTGTTTCTCACAGCCATCAATGGCATTACCGAGGAACACCAGATTGGCCAGGCCTTTGAAGAAGCCCTGCCTTTCACCGCTCTGCTGGTGGTTTTTTTCACCATCGTCGCTGTGATCCATGAACAGCACCTCTTTGCCCCCATCATCAACTATGTGCTGAACCTGCAGGGGCATTCGCAGCTGGCGGCCTATTATATCGCAAACGGCCTGCTCTCTTCCATTTCCGACAACGTGTTCGTGGCCACGGTATACATCACCGAGACCAAGATGCATTTTGTCAATGCCCTGGGTGCCATCCCCGGCATTGGCATGAGTGGCCAGGAACTGATGCAGAAACTGACCGACCCGAATCTGGTCCGCGCCGACGTGCTGGCTGCCCTGCCTGCCGATGCGGCTGCCAAGGCACATGAGCTGATTCATCATCTGGACAAGCTGGCGGTGTCCATCAACACCGGCACCAACATCCCCAGTGTGGCCACCCCCAACGGGCAGGCAGCCTTTCTGTTCCTGCTCACCTCGGCGCTGGCCCCGGTGATCCGCCTTTCCTACGGCCGCATGGTGTGGCTGGCACTGCCCTATACCATCACCATGTCCCTCACCGGTCTTGTGGCCACGTACCTGTTCCTGTAGTTTTCGTACCCCAAAAGGGCGCATCGAATAATCGATGCGCCCTGATTCTCCCGCCACCATGTGCTGCCGGGCACAAACTCCCTGTTCTTACATCTGCGCCTTGATGACGCGCGCCAGTTCATACACCGCCATGGCGTAATGGGTACTGTGGTTGTAGCGGGTGATCACATAAAAATTCGGATACCCGATCAGATACTGGTCGTGGTCGATGAAACGCAGCTGCAGCAGGGCCACCTCGTTCACATCATGCACAGGCCGAACGGGCTGGAGCCCCGCCCCGGCAAGTTCATTGAGTGTGTATTTGGTATCAAAACCTGTGGCAAGAGTCACCGGCCCGCTTGCAGTCAAAGGAACGACGACCGGCTGTCCCGGCTGCCATCCATGCTTTGCAAAATAATTGGCAATACTGCCGATAGCATCTTCCGGGTCCCAGAGGTTGCGGCGGCCATCACCATCGAAATCCACAGCCCATTTATGAAAACTGCTGGGCATGAACTGCCCAAAACCCATGGCTCCGGCAAAAGAGCCTTTGGGACGGGATGGATCCACTCCCTCGTCGCGGGTCATCAGCAGAAAGGCTTCCAGCTCATCACGAAAAAAAGACCCGCGCCGGTCATAATCAAAACCAAGCGTGGTGAGTGCGTCAATCACACGGTGACTGCCGAAATTCTGACCAAAGGTGGTTTCCACGGCCATGATGCCCAGAATGTATTCCTTGGGCACACCATACCTCCGCTCAGCCCTCTCCAAAGCTGAACGATACCGATGGGCAAAAGCCACACCGGCATTAATGTGACGCGCATCCAGAAATTTAGCCCTGTACCGGCTCCAGCTGCCTTTACCGGCAGGTATTTTCAGTCCCTTATCATGCTCCGCGTAATAATTAAGCGTCCACTGTTTACGTTTGGCCTGGGAAAAAACACCCAGCAGATAGGTGCGGCTGAAACCGTAACGGTGCACCATCTGGTCGAT
This sequence comes from Desulfobulbus sp., assembly GCA_036746815.1. Classification (GTDB taxonomy): domain Bacteria; phylum Desulfobacterota; class Desulfobulbia; order Desulfobulbales; family Desulfobulbaceae; genus Desulfobulbus. The sequence continues at coordinate 5,316 of DAIODL010000071.1, read as the reverse complement.
AAACTGCTCAAGCCGTGGATAACCGGCAAAATCACCGGAAAGACGCACCGCATAATAATTGCCCGCACCCGGCCGACCCGTTTCCTCATGATAGATATGCGTCTGGGGCTGTTGCACGGTGGTGCTACAGCCGCCCAACCCCAGAGCCAACGCCAGTACCATGCACCCCACCGGGGTGCAGAACTTCTTTGAACAGGAACGCCACACCTGCGACATATATTCACCCGGGAAAAAACCTTTTCCTTCTCTGTTATCGGTAATTTTCATTCATTGCTTCCAACACCCTGGCACCGGGGCAAAGCTCGCTCTCGTCCATGCAGTACAGCGGCCTGTCGCTGGTGTTGAGGATCTCGTGCGCGTCCGTGGGCGTGGGATTAACATACAACACGCCGGTGAGGATCACTCCCTCGGCCTTATGCTCCTCCAGATTATCCATAGCCTGGCGGCGATCTGTGATATCCGGCTCATTATCGTGCTTGTGCAGCTGGATCACCGAATCATCGTGCAGGGTTACGGTGTGTACCGTGTCGTCACCGTATTCAGCGGTGATGGTCTGCCGGAACGGCACGAAATCAAAGGTATTGGTGGCCTCGCTGTGCTCACGCACCCAATGATAGCTTTTGGTGGATTCCGGATTGTTATTGAAACTTACGCAGGGGGAAATGACATCAATAAACGAAAGTCCGTTATGCGACAGACCTGCTTTGATCAGCGGCACCAGCTGCTCCTTGTCGCCGGAAAAACCACGCGCCAAAGACCCCGCGCCCAGCTGGATGGCCAGCTCGCACAGGTCAATGGACTCCAGCATGTTCACATGCCCCTTCTTGCTCCTGGATCCCTTGTCCGCGGTAGCGGAATACTGTCCCTTGGTGAGCCCATAGCAGCCATTGTTCATGACAATGTAGAGCATGTTGAGATTGCGCCGTACCGCATGAATGAACTGCCCCATACCAATGGAAGCGGTATCGCCGTCACCGGAAACGCCCAGATAGGTGAGGTCACGGTTGGCCATGTTGGCACCGGTAGCAATGGAGGGCATGCGTCCATGCACGGAGTTGAAGCCGTGCGACTTGCCCAGAAAATAGGCCGGTGTCTTCGACGAACAGCCAATGCCCGACATCTTGACGATGCGGTGCGGCGGCAGGGAGAGTTCAAAGCAGGCCTGAATGATGGCGCTGCAGATGGAATCGTGCCCGCAACCGGCGCACAGAGTGGACAGCCCGCCCTCATAGGCGCGGCGGTCATACCCTGCATCGTTAGGCGGCAGGTCGGGATGGCGGAAACTCGGTTTCTGGAAACTCATTGGGCACCTCCACGGGCAGCGATTTCCTTGAGGATAACGCCGCGTTCTCCCAGCGCGTGCTCCAGGGCGCGCACCAGAAATCTGCTGGATACAGGCAGACCATCGTAGCTGGTAATGGACACCAGTTTTTCCTCCTGAATGCCACCCTCGGCAATAAGGAGGGTACGCATCTGCCCGTCACGGTTCTGTTCAATCACAAACACCAGCTCGTGCTTGTTAATAAAATCAAGCACCTCCTGCTGGAAGGGGAAGGCCCGCAGCCGCATGGTGTTGACATGGATGCCGCGCCGGCAGAGGTCTTCAATGGCCTCATAGGCCGAAGGCGCGGTACTGCCAAAGAAGATGGCTCCCAGATGGGCCTGGGGAGAAGTTATTTTGATGCGCGCCAGAGGCAGCAGCCGCTTGGTGGTTTCCCACTTCAGCTGCAGCCGCTCCATATTGTGCACATAGGAGACGCTGTTCTCGGTATAGGCGGAATATTCGTCGTGCGACGTACCCCGCGTGAAATACACCCCCTTATCCGGATGCGTGCCCGGATAAGTACGGTAACAGATGCCGTCGCCGTCGATGTCACGGTAGCGGCCCCATCGGTCGATAAGCGCGTCCAGATGCTCGGCGTCGAGCACCTTACCGCGGTCATAGGTCCGGTTGTCATCCCACACCAGCGGCGGTCCAAAATGATCGTTCATGCCCAGATCCAGATCACTCATGACGATGATCGGCGTCTGCAGACGCTCAGCCAGATCAAAGGCATCGGTGGTCATCTCAAAACATTCCTTGGGATCGCAGGGGAAAAGCAGCGGATGCCGGGTGTCTCCATGAGAGGCGTAGGCGCACATCAACACGTCCGACTGCTGGGTACGGGTTGGCATACCAGTGGAGGGACCTGCCCGCTGGACATCAATGAGGACCACCGGAATTTCACCAAAATAGGCCAGTCCCAGAAATTCATTCATCAGGGAAATACCCGGACCCGAGGTCGCAGTGAAAGCACGGGCGCCGTTCCAGCCCGCGCCCAGCACAATGCCAATGGCGGCCAGCTCGTCCTCGGCCTGTACAATGGCGGCCTTGAACTTACCGGTATCGGGTTCCACGCGGAATTTCTCCACATAGCGGCCAAAGGCCTCGATAATGGAGGTAGAAGGGGTAATCGGGTACCAGCCCACCACCGTGGCCCCGGCATACAGCGCGCCCAGCGCCACTGCACTGTTGCCGTCCATGATGATGGCATCGCCCACCTGAGTGCTGCGGCATACCTTAAGCTTGCAGACATCAGCACAATGTTCCTGTGCATACTCATAACCCAATTGCAGAGCCTGGATGTTGGGTTCGGCCAGCTTGGGATTTTTGCGGAACTGTTTGGTGAGGGAATCGATCAGTACCTGCAGGTCCATCTCCAGAAGCGATGCCAGGGCACCCACGTACACGATGTTCTTCAACAACGGCCGCATGCGCGGGTTGGGGAAGGTCTCGTTGCAGAGGATGGTCAGCGGGATACCTATAACGGTGATGTCATCACGCTGCAGATCCTCGGGCAAAGCCTTGGAGGAATCATAAATAAAATAACCACCCGTGGCCAGCTCCTCAAAATCCTGACGCAGAGTCTGGCCATTGGCCGCCACAATCATATCGTAATCGCCACGGCGGCCGACCCAGCCATGCTCATTGACCCGCACCTCGTACCAGGTCGGCAATCCCTGAATATTGGAAGGGAAAATATTCTTGGGACTTACCGGTACACCCATGCGGAAAACGGCCTTGGCAAACAAATTGTTGGCGCTGGCCGAGCCCGAGCCATTAATATTGGCGAACCGGATAACAAAATCATTGGCGCCCTGCAACTGTTTCATATCTGTCCCGCCTGTGCTGATTGATAGAAAAATTTCTGCATCTCCCACGCCGATGTCGGACACCGCTCTGCACACACACCGCAGTGCAGGCAGACATTCTCGTCCTTCACCATGACTCGGCCGGTGAGCAACGGGGCAGAAACATACAGACTCTGATTCAGGTTACCGGCCGGTGCCTGCAGGCGGGCGCGCACTTCTTCCTCGGTACCGTTGTCGACGAAATTGATACAGCTCTCCGGACAGGCATCGACACAGCCATCACACTCTATACAGAGATCGGCACGAAAGACTGTCTGCACATCGCAGTTCAGGCACCGAAGCGATTCTGCATGGCCATCCCGCTCATCAAAGCCGAGTTCAACCTCCAGGAGCCGATCCTTAAGCGTCTTGGATTTTGCCAGCGTGGGCATGATCTGACGCCTTGCTTCCGAAACCTGGTTGTGATAGAGCCAGTCATGCGAACCCATCTTCTGCCCGGAACAATCAACCCGCGGAGCAGGCCGTTCGGTCAAGGGCTTGCCCTGACAGAGCAGATGAATGGAAATAGCAGCCTGATGGCCATGCGCGACAGCGGTAATAATATTTTTGGGGCCAAAGGCCGCATCACCGCCAAAGAAGACATGGGGCAGTGTGGACTGGAATGTTTGCGGGTCAAGCACGGGCAGCCCCTCGGACGTGAACTCGATGCCCGCATCCGCCTCAATGAAGGGGAAGGCGTTAAGCTGGCCCACTGCCAGCAGCACCTCGTCGCAGGGCATGAACACCGGCTCTTCACCCGTGGAAATCAGGCGCCGCTTACCATTTGCATCATGCTCCGCCCGCACCCGGTCAAAGCGCATGCCCACCAACCGGCCGCCTTCCATGACAAACTCAAGCGGTACGTGATTATCAAAAATCGGTACATCCTCATGTACCGCGTCCTCAATCTCCCAGGACGCAGCCTTCATCTCTGAACGCGGCGAACGCACCACCACGCGCACATCCTCACCACCAAGACGCCGGGCCGTACGGCAGCAGTCCATGGCAGTGTTGCCGCCGCCCAGCACCAGCACCCTCCTGCCCACGGAATGCACATGATTGAACACTACGCCTGCCAGCCAGTCGATACCCACATGCACCCAGGCATCGGCCTCCTTGCGTCCGGGCAGATTGGGCAGATCCCGGCCACGAGGTGCTCCCGTGCCGACAAAAACGGCATCATACCCCTTGGCAAGCACCTCCTTCAGACTGTCCACCCGGTGATTGAAATGGGTATGGACCCCCATATCAAGGATGAGATTCACCTCAGACACCAACACCGATTCTGGCAGCCGGAAGGAAGGGAGCTGACTGCGCATAAAACCGCCACCTTTGGATTGATCGTCATAAAGATCGATCTCATAGCCAAGCGGCATCAAATCACGGGCCACGGTCAGTGAAGCCGGGCCCGCACCGATGAGCGCAATGCGCTTGCCGTTTTTCTGCTCAGGGATTTGAGGCAGCATCGCCTTGATGTCTTCGCGGTTGTCCGAGCACAGACGCTTCAACCGGCAAATGGCCACCGGCGCTTTTTCCACCCGGCCACGGCGGCAGGCAGGTTCACAGGGACGATCGCATACCCGGCCAAGCACGCCGGGAAACACATTGGACACCCAGTTCACCATATACGCCTCGGTATAGCGCTTCTCACTGATCAAACGGATATAGGCAGGTACCGGGGTATGGGCAGGACAGGCATACTGGCAGTCGATAACCTTATGGAAATACTCTGGATTCTCGATCTCTGTCGGCTTCAAGGAAGAACACTCCGAATAGGGTTACAAAGGAGAAACATACGCAAACAAGAACGATTCTGTTGTCAGCACAATAGGCAAAACGAGGCTACAAAGAAAGGATTTTTTCATTCATTTCTGTATCTCTTGCAGTGTACCGCCTTCTTCAACCCCCGCAAAGCGATACTGACAAGAGAAAAACGTATTTTCAGTGCTGTCGTCTGAAGCGGCGCAGACCTGATGAAGCAGTACGATAAAGGCTGAAATGACCTCCACCTCAATGGAAACGAACAAAAAAAACTCTGCGCCGGGAGGCGCAGAGTTCAATATACGGAACAACTCTGATTGTACTTTTTCAGCCTGTCAATATTCCGGCCGGTGCAGATTAAATTTTTTCATACGGTATCCCATC
>DAIODL010000070.1:0-9122 GCA_036746815.1 Desulfobulbus sp. | reverse complement strand
GCGGAAAAATCCAGGGAAAAGGAATCCAGACCTGTTTTCCGAAATGTATAGGGTGAACCAACTATCTCCCCGTGTAACGTCAGCGGATAGAAAGGCAGCCAGGGATTATCGCCCCGCGCAAAGGAAAACTGGTTAACTGTCAGTTGAGTGATCACCTGCAGCTGGTCCGGTTGCAGATACCTGCCGCTTATTTTGCAGGAGGCATCCCCTTGGGCCCGGAACTGCAGCTGAAAAATCTTGTTCAATTCCGTGGAAAAAGATTCCAGATTGACCCTGCTCTCCAGGGTGAAATCACCGTTCCGGCCCTGCTGCCCGTCTAGTTCAGCAAAAGGTGCCCGGGCCTGCACATGCGCGAGCCGCAGATCAGCACCCTGGCCCGTCCCATCAGCATGCAGGGTGAAAGGGGACTCCCATACATAGAGATGGCCGTTCCGGGTGAGTGCCACGCGGTCGGTGGAGCAATTGACCGCAAACAGACTCTGCCCAGGCTTGCCGCTTGCGGTAAGATCAAATCCCAGCACCCCCTGATTGACAACCGTCTGCGGGTGCAGGGCAAGCGTCTTTGGTAGGGCATGCGCCAGTCCTGCAAGATCGACCTCCCCTTTTCCCTGAAAATTGAGATGTTCCCGGTCCAGTTGTCCCTGAGCGGAAAACCGCACCAGGGGGGATTGCAGATCCATTTGGGTCAGCTGCCATCCTGTGCCCGGCGACCGGCTGCCCTGAAAGCTGAAATCAGCCTGCTCAAGCCGTGGATGATCGGCGCCCAGCACGCCACCGGACAGCTCCAGCCCATGCAAATGACTGGTTCCTTCAATATTAAACTGCGTCATGCCCTGCATCTGCAGCCGGCAGGAGGCATCCAGCCGGCCCGTCCCCTTGGGCAGCTGCTGCACATAGGCAGCCGCCAGATGGACAAGGGGCGCGATTTCAAGATCCTTCACTTCCAGGGTTGCCTGGGAAATCAGTGATTGCAGAAACGGCTGGCCGGTGTTGGGCAGATTGAGATAGCCCTGGGCATGGAGGTGGCTGTCTGTCTGTAAACCGCCTCGGGAATCCAGCGTATAATTGATGGTACCGGAGGTGAGATCCCCCTGCAGATGCAGCTGATCAGTAACAACCGCAGGCACAGACGCCCTGCCTGTTTCAGCCACAATCATGCTGTCTGTTATAGACAGGCGCAGATCGTGGCGCTCCCACCAGGACCTCGACGCGTCATCAGTACCCGTGGATTGCCGGGGCTGTTTCGGTTCCGTGGTATTCTGGTCCTGCGGAGCCAGAATGGTCAGGACCGCCCCGGAAGTAACCGCTGTTCCCAGATACTGCGGTGCCAGCAGCAGGGGCAGCAACCCCTTGTCGGTATGCATCCCGGGCAGATGAACCCGGAAATTATGAACGGTGTCTGTATAGGTAATGTCCCGGCAGTACACGCCATCCATCCAGTGCAGACTGCAGGACTGTATCTGGAGATGTCCGGGAAGCCGCTGGTTCAAACGGTGCACGGTGACAGGCATAACCACCAGTGCAAAAAAAAGACGGGGCAGGAAAAACACCACAAGAGCAAGGACCACCACCATCCGGATCAGACGGATCAAGCGTTTGTGGTCTTTCACGATGCATTCCTCCACAGGAAACGATCAGGAAACAGCAACCCGAAACACCAACCATCCATGAACAGGTCACTGTATCCTGAGGGTCAGGGCACCACCTGGTCAGTACAGCAGCCCCCGGCAATCAGTAGAGCAGAAGAGGGCTTTTTGCAGCCTCTCTCATGACGGATTTCTAAAAAAACAGTCACGACTAAAAAATGATTTTTTATAGCCAATTCGCGGGCAAACAGCACGTAAAAAACAGAGTCCTGCTTGTCGGCAGTCCGCGTACGGGCTATAAGGGGTATTATTCCTCTGAATGCAAGCAGGAGAAGCGCATGTGGAAAATGAGACCAACCATGACTGAACTGCAGAGCGCCTGTACCTCAACCTTGATACAGACCCTGGGTATTGAATTCACCGCCATGGGCGAGAATTACCTGGAAGCGCGCATGCCGGTGGATGAACGCACCATGCAGCCGCTGGGTATTCTGCACGGTGGCGCCTCCGCGGCACTGGCGGAAACACTGGGCAATGCCGCATCCTACCTCTGCGTTGGCGAGGACATGCTCTGCGTAGGGCAGGAAATAAATGTCAACCATATACGGCCGGCTGGACGCGGCTGGGTCATCGGACGAGCCACTTGGCTGCATCTGGGCCGCACCACACATGTCTGGCAGATCAAGGTTCGCAACGAACAGGACAAGCTGATTTGCGTTTCCCTGCTCACTGTGGCGATTCGGCCAGCGACAGAAACTATCCCAGCCTTTTCACTGGACAACAAGAAAAGCGACTGACCGGTAGACCCGGCAGGAAAGCAGCGCAATCAGGAATTCCGCTCCACGTCATCAAAAAGCCCCGGCTGGGGAGACGGGGGAGCTGCGGGCGGAGTACGGTGAAAGTGCTCGTACGCGGCGGCGGTGGCCATGCGGCCGCGGGGGGTGCGCATCAAAAAACCCGACTGAATGAGGAAGGGTTCGTACACATCCTCCAGAGTGTTTTTTTCCTCGCACACCGCTGTGGACAGGGTATCAAGCCCGATGGGACCGCCCTGGAATTTCTCAATAATGGTAAGCAAAATCCGCCGATCCATTTCATCAAGCCCCAGAGGATCGACATTGAGCATGTTCAGCGCCTCGTCAGCCACCGCCCGTGATACCACCTTGTGCCCGCCCACTTCGGCGAAATCGCGGACCCGCCGCAAAAGCCGGTTGGCGATACGGGGCGTGCCCCGGGAACGGCACCCCAGTTCCATAGCCCCGTCCCGGTCAATCTCAACACCAAAGAGGTGGGCGGTACGCTGAATAATGGCGACCAGTTCCGAAGGCGTGTAAAACTCCATCCGCAGAATCACGCCAAACCGGTCTCGCAACGGCGGGGTCAACAGGCCGGTGCGGGTGGTGGCTCCGACCAGAGTGAAGCGGGGCAGATCCATCTTCACTGAACGCGCGCCCGGTCCCTGGCCGATGACCAGATCCAGCTGAAAATCCTCCATGGCCGGATAGAGAATTTCCTCGACCACGTGGTTGAGGCGGTGGATCTCATCGATAAAGAGCACATCGCCTGCCTGCAGGCTGGTGAGGATGGCGGCCAGATCACCGGGCCGCTCGATGACCGGGCCGGAGGTGACCTTGATGCCTGCACCCATTTCGTTGGCGATAATATAGGCGAGTGTGGTTTTGCCCAGCCCCGGGAACCCGTGAAAGAGCACGTGATCAAGGGGCTCGCCGCGCTGCAGTGCCGCCTGGATGAACACACGCAGACTTTTTTTTACCTGTTCTTGGCCGATATATTCGTCCAGCCGCCGCGGCCGGATATCCATCCCGATGTTCAGGTCCTCCTCACGCGGATCACCGGTGAGCAGCCGTTTTCCCGTGAGATCCTCTTCCTGTTTCATCGTTCCGATTTCCTCTTAACCTAATGAGAACTACCCGCGCGCGGCCAAAAACTGCAGGGCCTGACGAATCCATTCTTCCACCCGCATGGTCGCTGCCGCCTCACCCGCCTTCTGTTCCGCCATCTGCAAGGCCTGACGGGCCACCACCTGCGGATACCCCAGATTGACCAGCGCGGAAATGGCATCGTCCATGGCGTTAAAAGAACCTGGGGATAGCGCACCACCTGATGGCATAGGGGTTACCAGGATGTCATCCAGGCTGCCGATCTTCTCGCCCAGTTCCATGCACACCCGCTGGGCGGTTTTCTTGCCCACACCGGGAATGGTGGTTAACTGGTTCACATCTTTGGAGGCGATGACCTGACACAGCGCGGAAGCACCGATACCGGAGAGAATGGTCAGCGCCAGCTTGGGCCCGATGCCGGATACCGACACCAAAAGGAGAAACAGCGTTTTTTCCTCCCTCTGGCTGAAGCCATACAAAAGAATGGCATCCTCCCGCACCACGGTCTGCACGAAAAGAAAGCAGGCCTCGCCCACCTCGGGCAAGACATCGAAGGTACGCACCGAAATGCACACCTCGTAGCCCACGCCATTCACATCAAGCACGGCGACAGAGGGACTCTTAAATTGGACCAACCCGTTAAGCGAGGCAATCATGGCAGGATAAAAACGTGATATTGAGGAATACGTTTTATCACGCCCCTCTCAATCCCTTTATTATACAATAGTTAACTAGTTATATATTTTATGATATATTGAAAAATATTTCCAATGAACGCTTTTTCTAATCGATTATATTCTTGTTCATCATCAGTTGGTATATAACTCCACGAAGTAAATATGTTATTCGAATCTTTCTTCGTTTGCCGGCAACCCCAAGTAAACGATTTTCCCCCTGTTCCGCTATAAACCAGTTTTTCTTCATAGAAGAGAAAAATTCCCGAACAGTTCCCTCCTTGTCAGCAACGACGATGTTTTTGCTATCTGGCTACCCTGCTGGTTATCGTCTTCTTGTATTTTCTATTTTCCATACAAGATATTTTTGCAACTCGTCATGGTGTGGATGAGATGACAAACTACAAATTTCACTCCATGTGGTACCAATGACTTTGACGGCCTGATCGAAGTAATTTTCTGTCACATCGTTTTTGAAACCAACACCAAGAATCACAAAATGACGAACTCCCGGATACAGCTTGGGAGCATACTTCTGGAGGAATTCAGCTCGTAATTGGATTTGGGTTTTGTCTTTATTTTTCCCTTGGGAGACGCCTACTGAAGATTTCCATTTTGCCTCACCAAGTACCAGTGTGTCATTTGTCAAAATTCCAAAATCAATTTCAGGGCCGCCGGAAACAAGATTGTCTGGATGTGGAATACGTCTCCATAAAAATATTTCAGAATTATCAACCTCTGCAGATTCCAGTCCAAGGAATGTAAACAGCTCAAATATGAATTTGTTGCGGATTTCATTTTGTGCATGTGCAACGGTTCCAAACACACTCCATGTGATTGCGTCCTCGCTATGAATGGACTGAAGGTCTGAATAGTAACCGTTGTATTTATGTAATATTTCTTTCTGCTCTTCTGAAAATGCCCTTATTTGTCTGCTTTGATAAAGTTTTTGAACCACCTCGGATGGGGGCCACGGTGCGATCCCTGTAACAACAAGATTATCATAAGGGTTTGCAAGTGCAATTACACCGCCTTTGCTTGTTAATATTTCAACCTCTTGCTGGTTCCATTTCTTCATATTGTTTGAGGACTGACAAACAATTCATAAACAATGCCCCCAGGGGCTGTACATACTCTGGTGCGCGTGGCAGATGGCCACGGCCAGGGCGTCGGAGGCATCGGTGGAGGGGGTGGCACTCAGCTGCAGCAGGGTGCGCACCATGTGCTGCACCTGGCTTTTCTCCGCCTGTCCGTATCCGGCCACGGTCTGCTTGATCTGGCGGGCCGGATAATCAAAAACCTGCAGGTTGTTCTGCATGGCCGCCACCACCGCCGCGCCCCGGGCATGGCCCAGTTTGAGCGCCGAACGCGGATTGTGGCTGATAAACACGTCCTCAATCGCGGCCACGTCCGGCTGGTGAATCCGGATCACCTCGCAGAGTTCCTGGAAGATGATCAAAAGCCGCTTTGAAAAATCGGGCGCGTCGCTTGTACGGATTGTACCGCAGGCGACGAACCCGATATCATACCCATTGGCAGCGATGACGCCATATCCCGTGATCCGTGAACCAGGATCAATACCAAGAATGCGCATGCGCTGCTGCTCTACACCAGAGTCAAACAGCTTACTGGGAAATCAAATCCATCAAGTCATCGGAAATATCGAAGTTCGCATGCACCTTCTGCACGTCGTCATGATCTTCGAGATTATCCAGAAGCCGCATCAGCGACCGCGCTGCCTTTTCCTCGGTGATTTCCACGTTGTTTTGGGGAATGCGGGAGAGAGTGGCTTCGCCAAAGGGCACCTTGGCCTTTTCCAGGGCATCAACCACATCGTTGAAGGCATCGGGCGCGGTGATGATCTGGTAGCCGTCCTCGTCCTCAATCACATCCTCAGCACCGCACTCCAGGGCGACATCCATCAGCTCTTCCTCGCTGACTTTGTCCTTATCCACCGCAATCACACCCTTCTGATCAAACATCCAGCCCACGCAGCCCGACTCACCCAGGTTACCGCCGCTTTTGGCAAAAAAATGGCGGATATCAGCCACGGTACGGTTCTTATTATCGGTCATGGTTTCCACCAGCACCGCAACACCACCGGGGCCGTAGCCCTCATAGAGGATCTCCTCATAGATCGCGCCGTCCAGATCGCCGGTACCCTTCTTGATGGCCCGGTCGATATTGTCCTTGGGCATGTTCTCGCTCTTCGCCGCCGTGACGGCGCTGCGCAGACGGGGATTGCCCTCGGGATCGCCTCCGCCCATGCGGGCGGCGATGGTGATCTCTTTAATCAGCTTGGTAAAAATCTTGCCGCGTTTGGCGTCGTTGGCGCCTTTTTTGCGTTTGATCGTGCTCCACTTTGAATGTCCCGACACGGTCCTACTCCTTGGTTCAATAATATGACGTTATGTAAGGCTATCACGTGTTTGCCTATGAAAACCGCGGCCTAACACGAAGACTTCGCGGCTCTCATCACGTGAGCTTTTGGGTTTCACAACTTTAACGGTGGTAAAGAGCGGCCTGCATTCCTGCACAAAGGCGGGAAAATCCTCTCCCTGAAATACCTTGCAGTACAGCGTACCGTTTTCATGCAGAAACAGCGCCGCCAACTCAAGCACGCGCCGCACCAGCCGCAGGGATTGCTGGTGATCGGAGTATGGATTTCCCGTGGTTCGGGGTGCCATATCACTGAGCACCACATGAAAACCTGGCCAGTTCTGCCGCAGATAGTCGACAAACTCCTGCGAATATACATCATAACAGAGCCACTTAATTTCGGCATTCGGTTTTTGGACCACAATGCTGGTAGCCTGCAGGTCCGTGGCCACCACCAGCCCCTTCTCGCCGATCACCTGGGAGGCGTACAGGCTCCAGCTGCCTGGATGGCAGCCCAGATCAAGCACCCGCTGGCCCGGTTTGAGGAAACCGTACTTCTGCTGCGCCTCCTCAAGTTTGTACACAGACCGGGCCGGGTAGTTATCCTTCTTCGCCTTCTTGAAATAAAAATCCTGCGTTTTTCGCATGCGGTATCCTACAGGGTTTGCCTGGAAGTGGTGCCAGCGGCAATATTTTTTGCAAATTTGAGCGCTTCGCCGCGCGTTCCGAGCCGCCCTTCCATGTGCGCCTCTTCCACCTCACCAAGAATTTTTTTAAAGAGCGGTCCCGGCGTCAGTTGCAGTTGTTCGATGAGATCATGGCCGGTAATGAGCGGTACCGCCTTCCGCACCGGCTGCACATGCTCACGGTCCACCTGCTGTAACTGCTGAAAGAGCTCGTCCAGCTCCTGCTCCATGCCGTCGACGCTCATCTTGCCCTTGCCTGCCAGGCTGTCCGCCATGGCGACCAGGAATAATCCCGGCAAAAGCGGCCCGATGGTACGCAGCAACCGGATGGAGGCGCGCAGGGTCAGCTTGTGCGCTCGGGCATCATTGGCCAGAAAAAAGGGCCGCATGTGATGGCGGATAAGCTCACCGGTCAGGTCGCGGTCCTCGTTGGCCCACTTCAGGCGGGCGGCCAGCTTGATGATGAGCCGGGCGCCAACCTGGTCGTGCTGGTAAAAAGTGATGCGTCCATCCTTGTCCGGGCGTCTGGCAAAGGTGGGGGGCTTACCCACATCGTGCAGCAGTGCGGTCCAGCAGAGCCGTGCCGCTATGCCCGGTTTCTGCACGTAGGCGCGCATGCTCTCCTCATTTTGCGGAAACCAGCGGCCGGGGTCAGCCACCAGCTGTTCCATGCAGCGCAGCGCCTCCAGGCTGTGGCCAAACACATCCAGGTGATGGCTCTCGGGCTGCTGCATATTCCGCCCCGCAGCCAGCTCGGGAAAGAGTTCCCACAGGAGGCCGCATTCGGCCATTCCCTGCACTGCGGCAAACGCCTGGCCAGACCCCATGATCAGATCCAGCTCATGGTTGATGCGCTCCGGCGAAACCCGTGCGATCTGGGCGCGTTGCTCCTGAATGCAGGCAAGTGTCTGGACATCAATGGTAAAGCCCAGGGTGGCCGCGCCCCGGAAGACCCGCAGCATGCGCAGGGGATCATCCTTGAAAGCCAAAGGTGTGGTCATGCGCATGACGCCCCTGTGCAGATCCGCCAGCCCGCCGGTGGGATCAAGCACCGGTATACGGGCATCGTCATTATTGCCGCCCCGGAGCTGCGGATCAATGCGCACGGCCAGCGCGTTTATCGTGCAATCCCGCAGCCGCAGATCAGCGGTAATATCTGCCGCTCCCTGCCGAAAACCGGAAAAATCCACAGTCAGGGAGTCAATCACCACCCGGGCCACATTCTCCTCCCGGGAGAGCGGCACATAGGCGCCGCCGGTTATATCCGCAAGACGCTTTGCCAGTCCATGGGCATCGCCTGACACCGTGAGATCAATATCATGGGAACCACGTTGAAGAAGCAGATCCCGCACCACGCCGCCCACCAGATACACCTCACCACCGTTTTCGCGCACAAGGGTCTGTAGATGCGCCCACAGCCATGCTGGCACCACGGTGGCTATCTGCCGGAGTGCAATCTGCTCACAGCGACCGGTCAAATCCGCCACCCTGCGATGATGGCCTCGTCTGTGAGCGGCCCATACTCGGCGAATATTGTGTCCGCGCCCTTATCGATCATCACCAGCGCCCCTGGCGGCTCCTCGGGAACCTTCTTGCCATAGTGCACCACCAGCCCTGCCGCGCGCCTGAGCATCTCCTGCTCGCGGGGTGTGCCTGCCAGAATTTCACGGGCGTGGCGCAGCAACCCGAGCGGGCCTGGCCGCACATCCATGCGCACAAGCCAGTCACCGGGGCCGCGCAGTTGCTCAAGCCGATTATTTTCACGCTCGTCCCGGCCCAGGATAAACCACACATCAGAATCAAGCTGAAACTGCCTGCCAATGCTGAGCATCCGCATATCCGCGATCACCCAGGCCGCGTGATTTGCCCCAAAGGAAAAGAGGCCGTGGTAAACCC
>DAIODL010000069.1:0-9135 GCA_036746815.1 Desulfobulbus sp. | reverse complement strand
CCGCCAAGCTGCTGCAGTTCGGTGAGCGGGTCTGGGATATACGGGAAGGGACGGAAGCGGAACGCATCGCGGCCGCCATTGCAAAAACCAGAAATTTCTTTGAGGAACTGGGCGTGCCCACCCGGCTGTCTGCCTACAACATCGGCAAAAAACGCATCGACGATCTCATACGCGCCCTGGAAGCACACGGCATGACCGCGCTGGGCGAAGAGAAAGGCATCACCCTGGAGGTAAGCCGCAAGATTCTGGAAACCGCCCTGTAAACACTGCGGCAAAAACACAAAAAAATGGTGTTTCCGAATGCTCGGAAACACCATTTTTTACTCTAGTTTGTCAGACAGACCGCTTCACCGCGGCGGGTACTGACACGGCCCCACGGTGTATTCTTTCACCGGACGGCCATACTGATCCAGCACCTGGCGACCATAACCATCAAGCACATACCGTTCCCAGCGGCAGGACCCCGGAGGCACAGCCGGCGCGGCATAGCCATAGGAAGGCGCCACATACACGGGAGCCGGAGGCGCGGCATACACCACGGTGGGCTGCGAGGCCATAGAGGCTACAACTGCCGTACCAACGATCAGACCGGCCAGTCCCCAGCCCCAGCCGCCACCGCCATGATAAGGATGTGAGAATCCCGCAGTCGGCGTGACGGAAGCAACCAGCAGACAGCACACCAGTGCCAGCATGGTTTTTTTAACGATTTGTATCTTTTTCATAGCACATCTCCCCACACGTTTTCGTGTGTCACCGGAAAAGGGCTTTGATGCTTATCACTCCCCGGACTTGCAGCAAGCAACGAGCAAACAAAGATCCTACAGTTTCCGGATGGGATCAATTAATGACAGGGAACAACCTTACGGAAACTGTCTTTGGTCCACAGGGTCTGTCCGTCCGGAGTTTTGCCATCCACTTTCCACTCGTCACGCACCTGGAGACAGTAGGAACCCATATTCAGAATCTGGGGCTCCTTGTTGCCCGGCTCATCACCACCGATGCGCATCAGATCGGGGTTGGCGGATGTATAGTTCGGGTTGATGGTTTTGGAACTACACCCGGCCAGAACTGCAGCTGCAGCGGCAAACACAAGCAATGCGGTTACTTTCTTCATGCGAGTCACCTCAACTTTTTTTCAATCTCTTGTCAACGCATTTTTCACGGCCTCTCTCCCCAGGACCGGAATGCAAAAGGCCCCCCTTTGCCGTATCAACCAAGGAGAGCCACACTGGACGGAAATATAATGCTGAGCCCGGTGATTTGCCAAAGTTTTTTTCATAAAAAATATAGTTCCGTTAATGTACTTGGAAAAACGCAAAAAATATATTTACGATCATAACTTGCTGTTTTTACAATACTTAAAAACAGAAGTCAGAAGCCTCCGTTCTGGTAGAAGTGGTTTTCAGAAAATGTCCCGAGGCAATTCCTGGATACCCCCTGTACCGGCTATGCGCTGCCGCTGGTCTTCCAGATCATCAATTTCCTTCTGCCAGTATGCGCGGGTACCGAAATCCGGATTCACGGCGGTCATCCCCTCCTCCACCACCTGACGCGCGCACCAGGCACTGTAATGGATAAAACGCATGGCCCGCAGAGGTTCCAGCAATCGCAGGCTTGAGGGGACAAAGGGACGGAAGGTTTCATATCCCTCCCGCAATAAAGCAAGTTCCATCTGTACTTCTTCGGGCGGGCCGGGCAGCAGCATCCAGATATCCTGCACCGGCGGCCCCACCACCATGTCATCAAAATCGATCAGGCACAGCGATTCCCCGGGCCGGTAGAGCACATTGCCGTGGTGGCAGTCGCCATGGATGCGGATCATCTCCACGTGTTCAAAAAGCGGGGTGATATCCTTGATCATCCGGCCCACCACCTTCATGTAGGTCGCCGCCAGGTCCTCGGGCAGCAGTCCGCAACTGCGGAGATAATGCACCTGATCTGTAGTGCTTTTCTGCGGATGCATCCATACCCGGTCCCGCGGCTGATGGCGCGCGCCCACCATATGCAGCCGTCCCAAAAGACGCCCGAACGCAAGCCACTGCTCCTCGTCGAATTCATCAACCAGCCGCCCGCCCCACTTGGGAAACACGGCGAAAAAAACCTCACCAAATTTCCCCAGCGTACCGCCTCCCGCACCCGGCGCACCCGGTAAAGGCAGCGGCGCCACCACGGGAATCTCCTCGGCAGCGAGTTCCAGAAGGAAATCGTGCTCATCCTGCAGCGCGGCCTGCGACCAGCGGCCGGGCCTGTACAGCTTGACCACCATGCCCTGGCCTTCGGCATCGGCAATCTCGTACACCCGGTTGATATAGCTGTTGTACGAACGGCACAGATTGGAGCAGCGGCGTCCCAAAGCCGCTTCCACGGTATCGAGAATACGCTCGGGATCAATACCGGCAAACGGCCCCTTGATTCCCGCAATCGCAGATTGTTGCTCCATAATCCCCCCTCCTTGCCCGGCACGAGCTTCGCCCTTCTGTCCCAATGCAGGAGAGTCGCATTCTCCTGTTGACGTCGTACTCGCAGATAGAGTCCATTATGTGTATAAAAAAATAATCCGCCAGGAACAAGTTTGACGTTTTCGCACGTATCTTATAAATGGCTTTACCATCTAAATAACATGCTGATTTTCCACTGTATACTGGTCATACATGTACATTTTTCAAATGCATCTGGTTTTTTTCGCAGGAAACAGCAAGGAGGCAACGTATGCAAGTAGTAGCGTTTAACGGCAGTCCCAACAAGAACGGCAACACCTATCATGCCATCCGTATGGTGGCCGATGAGCTGGAAAAACAGGGTATTGCAGTGGAGATCATCCACGTGGGCAACCAGGCTGTCCGCGGGTGTCTCGCCTGCGCGCAGTGCATCAAGAAAAAAAACGAGCAGTGTATTCAGAACGACGATCCGGTGAACGAATGGCTGCAGAAGATGAAGGCTGCCGATGGAATTATTCTTGGCTCGCCGGTGCATTACGCGGCCATCGGCGGCACCATGAAATCCTTTCTTGACCGCGCTTTCTATGTGGCCGGGGTGAACGGCGGTATGCTGCGCCACAAGGTTGGCGTGGCCGTGGTGGCGGACCGCCGCTCGGGCGGGGTTTCCACCTTTTCCCAGCTGAACAATTTTATCAGTTATTCCGAGATGATTATCCCCACCGCCAACTACTGGAATGTTATTTTTGGAACCCGCCCTGGTGAGGCGGTGCAGGACGCGGAAGGCACGCAGATCATGCGCACTTTGGGCAAGAACATGGCCTGGCTGATGAAACTCATGGAATACGGGAAAGATGCAGTCCCTGCGCCGGAGATGGAGAAAAAGACCTACACCAACTTCATCCGCTGACATTCGCGGCGGGGAGATTAGCTCTGACGGTGGGAAAAACGGCAGGATCAGCGCGATTGGCGGGTCTTGTCCGTTTTTTCCTGAAGAAAATGAATCAGCTCCTCGCTGGTGGGCTCACGTTTTGTCTGAGCGGCATGCTGGCGGAGATGCGGCAGCACAGTGCGCGCCTCCGCCTCGCTGATGTCGATACCGATCTGATGATAGCCCCAGCAGACCGCGTCCGTGCCTGAATGCTTGCCAAGCACCAGCTCGTGATGACGCCCCAGTTCGCGGGGATCAAGGCTCTGGTAGTTGGCGGGATCGCGCAGCAACCCGCTCACATGAATGCCGGACTCATGGGTGAAAATGCCTGAGCCGACGATAGGTTTGTTCACCGGCACCGGGCGTCGGGATGCCCGCGCCACCGCCTCGGAAACCTCGGCAAGCGCATACGGCTGCACACCGGTATGAAGATTATAGAGTTGGTGCAGCGCCACCACCACCTCCTCCAGAGGGGCATTGCCGGTGCGCTCACCGAGCCCGTTGACCGTCGTATTGACATGGGTGGCCCCGCCGAGAATGGCGGCCAGGGTGTTGGCAGTGGCCAGTCCCAGGTCGTTATGGGCATGCATCTCAAGCTCCAGCGAACTGGAATCGCGCAGCCGCTCAAACACCGCCCTCGTCACAAAAGGATCAAGCACGCCCAGGGTGTCGGCAAAACGAAAACGCCGGGCACCAGCCCGCTCCGCCGTCTCCACCACCTGCAGCAGAAAGTCCACATCCGCCCGCGAGCTGTCCTCCCCGCCGATGCACACATCCATGCCCAGATCCAGCGCTTTTTTGGTCATCTGCGTGAGATGGTCAAGCACCCAGGCCCGGTCCTGATGAATCTTACGGGCAATCTGCTGGTCCGATACGGGAATGGACAGGTTGAGCACATGCACGCCCAGCCCCTGGGCCGCACTCAAATCATGCTCATGCATGCGGCACCACGCCACCAGCCGCGCCGACAGTCCCAGTCCGGCAATAGCACGGATTTCCTCACACTCCTGCTCGCCCATGGCGGGAATACCGATCTCCATCTCCGGTACTCCGGCATGGTCCAGCAGACGGGCAATTTCCAGCCGCTCCTCCAGGGTAAAGGCCACACCCGCGGTCTGTTCCCCGTCACGCAGGGTGGTGTCATGAATGATAATGTCGCGTTCCGTGCTCATCGTCTGCGATTCTCCTCGCTGCCTGCAAAAAAACAAGCAAAGGGTATTCCACCTTCCCGGAATGGCCACCCACCCCTTTCTATATCATTCAACCATATGTTTTAACTACTATTCTTATGAGCAACTCCTATTGATGGTTTTCCAGCTGCCGTTCCGATCTCGCAAATTTGTCATTATTTCTGACCATATCTACATTTTAGAATTGCCATATTCTTTTTTGTAACAATAAAGAAAAGAAGCTTGCGCACACTCAGCAATTGCACTATCTGAAAAAATATTTACCCTGGCTTTTGCCGTCACATAACCTTGTGGACCATTCTGCGACCGTTCTGTCACAGCGGGCCTCGTGTGTCCCATATCCTTTGTTATGGAGTATTTCATGGCCTGCTCTCCCCTGCTCACCGACTTTTACGAACTGACCATGCTCGCCGGTTATTTTGAAGAAGGCATGGTGGATAATCCGGCGGCCTTTGACATGTTTTTCCGCCATAATCCCTTTGAAGGCGGCTACGCGGTGTTTGCAGGGCTACAACCCATGCTGGAAAATCTGGAGGGGTTGCGTTTTTCCGCTGACGACATTGACTACCTGCGCGGGCTGCATATGTTCAAGCCCAATTTCTTGAATTTTCTTGAACACTTCCGCTTCCGCGGTTCTATCTACGCGCCGCTGGAGGGTACGGTGGTCTTTGCCAATGAGCCGCTCATTACCGTGCGTGGCACCCTGGCCGAGGCCCAGTTGGTGGAAGCCATGCTGCTCAACATCATCAATTTCCAGACTCTGGTTGCTACCAAGGCTGCGCGCATCTGCGATGCCGCCGGTGATGCGGCAGTGGTGGAATTCGGCCTGCGACGCGCCCAGGGACCCAATGGCGGCGTATCTGCCTCGCGCGCATCCTGCATCGGCGGCACCAAGGGCACGAGCAATGTCCTGGCGGGCCAACTGTTTGACCTCCCGGTCAAAGGCACCCATGCCCACAGCTGGGTGCTCTCCTTCCCCGACGAGCTCACCGCGTTCCGCGCCTACGCATCCGCCTTCCCGGATAGTACCGTGCTCCTGGTGGACACCTACGACACCCTGAAGAGTGGTATCCCCAACGCCATCATCGTGGCCAACGAGCTGAAAGAAAAAGGGTATAAGCTCCTCGCCATCCGCCTGGATTCGGGCGATCTGGCATATCTGTCCCGCCAGGCACGCGCCATGCTCGACTCCGCAGGTTTTCCGGAAGTAGGTATCATGGCATCCAACGAAATCGACGAGGAGGTGCTCACCTCCATCCGGGCCGAAGGCGGCCTCATCGATTCGTACGGCGTGGGCACCAAGCTGGCCACCGCCGCAGGCGAAGGCGGTGTATCTCTGGGTGGCGTGTACAAGCTGGTCTCCATCAATGGCCAGCCCAAAATGAAAATCACCAGCGATATCACCAAAACCACCCTGCCGGGCATCAAGCGTGTGCTGCGAGCCGTAGCACCGGATGACACCTATGTGCAGGATGTGGTCTACCTGGAGACGGAAACACCCGAGACCGGCGCACTGGTGTATGATCCCACAAACCCGCTGCGCCATACCTCGCTGCCAACAGACATCCGCTTTGTTGAGCTGCGCCAGCGGGTTATGGAAAACGGCCGCCGCACCGTGGTGCCGGAATCCATCGACACTATGGCCGCCCGCTGCAAAAGCGAACTGGCCAAGCTGCCCCAGGGCTGCCGCCGCTTCATCAATCCGCATATCTACAAGGTCTCGATTTCACAACAGCTTGAGACCCTGCGGCAACAGTTCATCCAAAAAAATATTCCCCATCAGGAGCCGTGATGTCGATTCACACTGCCCTTCTCATTGTTGATCTGCAAAACGATTTCTGCCCCGGTGGCGCCTTGGCCGTGGCAGGCGGCGATGCTGTGGTCGAGCCGCTCAACAGGGGTATCGACCGCTTTGTCGCAGCTCAGGCGCCCATCTTTGCAAGCCGCGACTGGCACCCGGCCGAAACCAGCCATTTCCAGGACTTCGGTGGCCCCTGGCCTGTGCACTGCGTGCAGCATACGCATGGCGCGGCCTTTCATCCGGCACTGCGTCTGCCAGCAACCACCATCATCATCTCCAAGGGTATGGAGCCGGACAGCGACAGTTACTCTGCCTTTGACGGCCGGGACGATTCCTGTAATCCGCTGGCAAAATGTCTATCTGAACGGGGCATTTTCAGACAGGTGGTGGGCGGGCTGGCCACGGATTACTGCGTGCGCGCCACAGTGCTGAGTGCTTTACAGCACCATTTTCAGGTGCAGGTGCTGCGCGAGGCGGTTGCCGCGGTTGACCTCAAGTCAGGCGATGGCGAACGTGCGCTCGCGGAGATGAAACAGGCAGGCGCTCAGATTATCAGTGAGGCTCATCTACAGATATGAACGACGCAACATCCGAGGATACAGCGTCTTTCTCTCTGTGGTACATCTGGTGGCTGGCGCTCCGCCCAAAAACCCTGCCGGCCGCTGTGTCCGGGGTGATTGTTTCCGCAAGTCTTGCCTGGTACGACGGACAGTTCCGGTTCAAACCAGCCTTAGCGGCAATTGTCATGGCGCTGTTGCTGCAGATTGGCAGCAACTTTGCCAACGATGTGTTTGATTTTGAGCGCGGGCTGGACACCAACGAGCGTAAAGGCCCCATGCGCGTCACCCAGGCAGGCCTGCTCACACCCTGGCAGGTGAAAATGGGCATGGCGGTTGTTTTTGCCGGGGCGTTTTTGTTGTGGATATATCTGGCGTGGGTTTCCAGCTGGTGGTTTCTGCTGCTGGGCGTGCTGGCCGTGATCGCGGCCATCACCTATACCGGCGGCCCCTTTCCCTTTGGCAATTACGGTCTGGGCGACCTGATGGCCTTTCTCTTCTTCGGCCCCGTGGCCGTGGGCGGCGCCTACTATGTGCAGGCCCGCTTCGTGAGCCCTGGCGCCTGGGCCATGTCCGTGGCCATTGGCCTGCTCATTGCAGCAATTTTAGTGGTGAATAATCTCCGCGATATTGAAACCGATGCCATCGCCGGCAGGCGGACCCTGGCAGTCCGCTGGGGAAAAGAAGGCGCGCGCCGGGAATATCTGCTCTGCCTGCTGGGCGCTTACCTGCTGGTGCCCCTCTCCATCTTCTTGGGCTGGCTGCCCGCGGCCTCACTTCTCAGCTGGGGCTCACTTGCCGTGGCCTGGCCAGTCTGGCGGATCGTCAACCACCAGGAAGGCGCCATCCTCAACAAGGCACTGGCGGGTACGGGCATGATTGTACTGACTTACAGTGTGCTGCTGAGTCTTGGGCTGGTACTATCGTAATCCGATAGAATTTTTGAATATTTTTCCCCAACCGTTAGTACCTGCCAACACTGTATCTATAAACCGTACATACGCCCGGAAACCGGTCACCAGGCGCAGATTGCGGCTGAGGCACGAAACCCACCAGGAATACTGCTCCCATAAACAAAAATCAGTTTTCCTTTGTTTTGGCACAAGGATGCTTGCATGAACAATTACACCCTCATCGACGAAGCCACCTGGAACAGAGCACTGCACTGCAAAATTTTTAGGAACTCCATTGAACCTGCGTTCTGCGTCACCTTTGAACTGGATGTCACCCGTTTTCTTGAGCGGATACGGGCGCAAAAGCTTTCCTTCACCCTGTCCATGGTGTACGCGGCTTGTGCATGCGCGCGCAAGATCGAAAACTTCCGCTATCGTTTCCTGGATGGCAAAGCCGTCCTGTTTGCAGGTATTGACACAGCCTTTACCTATCTGAACAGAGAGTCGGAACTGTTCAAAGTTGTTTATGCACCCATGCAGGACACGCTCGCAGCCTTTGTTGCCAATGCAGCCTGCATCGCCCAGGCACAGCAGGAGTATTTCACCGGTCCACTGCCTCCTGATGTGTTCATCTGCTCCCCCCTTCCCTTTGTTTCCTACACCCACATTTCTCACACCAATGGCGGAAAAAAGGACAATGCAACGCCTCTGTTTGACTGGGGCAAATACTTTCTGCGGGAAGGCAGGATGATCATGCCCTTTTCCGTGCAGGCCCATCATTCGTTTGTGGACGGACTGCATATCGGCCGGTTAGCTGAGTCGCTGCAAACATTTCTGAACGAAGATGACATGTAACGGCATCTGCAGGCGGATTAAAGACAGATGCATGATTCCCTACGAGTGCCGGTACAGACGGACCTGACCGATGCCTCCAAAAATGACAGTGCACCACAAAACTGTTATCCTTTTTTAACAATAACGACTATCCTGGCTTTCCATGCAGTGTGCGCCACATCGCACATACTTCATAACCCACTGAAATAGCAGAGATTATAAAAATAAATATTTTCTCTTCTGTTGGCATCAATACTGCTTATTGGAGGTATTGAGCTTGCGAGTTGGCGCCAGGCAGCTTCAGTGCTGCTCTTGGATATTTCAGGATCTTCGTTATTCAAATTTTAAATAGCGAAAATCAGCACCAAACGATTTCGGCTAACGCAGGCAATACCTTAGAGGAGAGACAATCCATGCCCCAAAACCCATCAAAAAACCAAAGGAACAAACGCTGAACATGGAAATGAAAACAAAGCCCATGGATGTTGCCCGGT
>DAIODL010000068.1:0-9251 GCA_036746815.1 Desulfobulbus sp. | reverse complement strand
CTTTCAGGGGCATCCTGAAAATTCAACCGTTTACTGATAAGAAACTGACGCTGGTTATCAGCGCTTTTGGGCGGCGGCGTACCGGCGATGGCATCAACATCCTTGTTTTTGGGCAAAGAGGAGAGCACATCGCGGGCCAGTTGCTCCAGGGAATCCGGGGCCTTTTCCTTGTTGGGCGCGTCCGGCAGGAGATGATCTTCTTCCGTTGCCAGCAGCAGAAGATACTGCGGATGTTTGGCAGGAGTAAGGGCAACGAAGAGATGCTGCATGGAATATTGCGAATACTGTCCATCTGGCAGAATTTGCAGGTCGCTGTTGTTGAACACCACATCGTCATCCTGCCCACCAGCCCAGTCGGAAAACAATTCGCGTCGGATCATGACACTCAGCGCAGGGTCAAGAACATGCGTCCGCTGCGTAGCATCCTTGCCACGAAGATAGCGGGTTTTGGTGGTATGATCATACAGGGAATCGATCACGTAGGGAGTGATGCGCCAGCCGCCATTCACCAGACTTGCCAGCGTAACGCCAACCTGCACGCCCGTGACCACGGGCTGCTGATTATCCTGCGTTTTAACAGTAGGGCCGGATTCCCAGTTTCCAAATACCGACCCATAGAGCTGAATCTGCTGCTCAAAACTATTGAGCTGCTGACTGGTAAAGCCGTAGCTCGGGGCCGCCACGGTCACGGGCAGAATATCCCGGTTATCAAGCCCCTTGCGTTCAATAGCTGCTGCCCTGGCCAGAATGGGACGGATCAGCGCCTTATCCATGACATGGTTATACAGGCGGTTGATCCGGTTACTCTCGTTTACCTTCCAGAAATAGTTGGGATTGAACGACGGCTGATTCATCAGCGCCAGAATACGCCCACTGCCCGGCTCAATCAGCATACCGATGCAGCGTTCCGGTCCTACTGCGTTCAGATACTCGCGAAAACGCTGTTCAAGCTTTTTCTGCAGGTTGATATCCAGGGTCAGAATCAGATCCGCGCCGCTGTCGCCCAGGCGCTCATGCCCCTGAAAGTCAATATCGGGAATGTTGGTTTGACGGAAAACGCCCTGCAAGACCGGGTCATATTTACCCTCTACACCGGCCAGGCCAACGCCATCGCCCATAAAGCCAATCACATGGGACGCTGCTGTATGGGCCGGATAGAACCTTGCTTCGGTCTCCCTGCAGACAAGACCAGCGAGATGCAGTGCATTAACCGCCTCCGCCTGACGCTCATCAAGATCAGTTGCCAATTCCAGCGAATACTGGTCAGATTTCAGCCGATCCTTCAGTTTTTCCGCAGGAATGTTGACAATAGACGCCAACGCGCTGGCCGCTTTGGAGCGGTCCGCCATTTCCACGGGATTGGCGTAGAGAGTGTACAAACGGTAGGAAACCGCCAGCTCATTAAAGTTACGGTCGTAAATAGTGCCCCTTAAAACGGGACCGGTTGGCTTTTGAACTTCTGTTGCAGCCGAAGGAATTTTGCTGACAGCGGACTGAACAATTCTGCCGATATCCTGGAGGGAGGGGAACCATCTATACAGAATAACCCCAGCCACTGCCAGCAAAATGATGAAAAACGGAAGGGCCCATCGTGATTTTTTATTTCGTGAACGGACGTTTTTGACCATAGTCTGTCACATCCGACGCACCTGTTTTGGACTGGGCTCAAAAAGCTGCAATTTCGTGTTGGCCAGTGCAGCCACCTGCTGTCTTGAGGTTAGTTTTGCCCGCTCGGCCGACAAATTTACATACTGATCGTAGACACGTGCATTAGTGGTCTGCAGCTTCTCAGCCTGCGCACGCATCTCCATCATCCGTCCATAAAAATACTGGGTCGTCAGCAACCCGATCACCAGCATTGCAAAAAAGGCTATGGCAAGAAACCGCCATACCGGAAAGGACAGGCGCAAGGAGATACCCGATTTCACTCGCCGCGAATCCTGCTGCATGGTAACTATCTGCCGCGGCCGATACGTCCGAATACCTGCGTTTGTAATCATGTTACCCTCCTTTCCTTTTCCAACTCTGACTGGTTTCAGACCCGCTCGGCAACCCGTAACTTGGCGCTGCGTGCGCGGGGATTCTCCTGCATCTCTTTTGCCGTCGGCACCACCGGCTGCTTTCCCACCACCCGGTAATGTTCATTTTCCCTGAAGACCTGCTTTACAATACGATCCTCAAGGGAGTGAAACGTGATAATGGCTGCCCTGCCACCCTTCCTGAGCACCTGCGGGGCTTCACTGAGCAATCTGCTCAGGTTATCCAGCTCTCCATTGACAGCGATCCGCAGTGCCTGAAAAACTCTGGTTGCCACGTGTATCTTGGGTGGATGAAACTTGCGTGGCACAGCCGCGGCAACCAGGCTGGCCAACTGCCCTGTTGTGGTGATGGGCGCCTGGCGCCTGGCCTCCACCACAAATCGTGCTATGCGCCGGGCCTGTCGCTCTTCTCCGTAATGGTAGAAGATATCGGCCAGCTGTTCTTCCGGCGCCTCGGCGATCAACTCCGCCGCGCTCATCGGCCGCCGGCAATCCATGCGCATATCCAACGCGCCATCGGCCTGAAAACTGAACCCCCGCTCCGGGCGGTCAATCTGCAGCGAGGAAACTCCCAGATCCGCCAGCAGACCATCGACAGCAACCACGCCCCGTTCTCTCAGCTCCGGCACAAGATCCGCATAGGATCTACGAATAAGCGTGAAGCGGTCACCATAGCGGCCCAGATCAGCATCCTCGAAAACCGCGTCCTTATCCCACTCAAACCCGAACACCCGCCCATCGGGAGCGGACCGTTCCAGAATCGCCCGGGTATGCCCGCCCAGCCCAAGCGTTCCATCCACATAGATGCCACCGGAGATCGGATTCAGCGCCGCCAGCACTTCTTCCAGCAACACTGGGACATGAATCGCATACGGTCCCTGCACCATGGTTAGCCACGTTAGAGAATGCCCAGCGTAGCCAAGTTTTCGGTGAAGTCGGTAAAATTCTCGCGGGTCTGCCGAGATACCTCTTCCCAGGCGCTCTTGTCCCAAATCTCAAAAAACTGCAGCACGCCCGCCACAACCACGTCCTTTTCAATGCTCATGCTGGCGCGCAATGCCGGTGGCAGGAGAATGCGCCCCTGCTTATCCAACGGGCACTCAACCACGCCGGTGATCACATAACGGACAAAATCTCCAAATTTTGGTTGATTTTTTCCTTTATCAAGCAAAATATTTTCAAATATTTCCCATTCGGCTGCAGGATAAGCGCGAAGACATTTCTGCCACTGCGTCACCATGAGCAAATCAGAGCCATACTGCTCTTTCAGGACATCACGGAACCGCGTCGGGATGTTGAGCCGACCTTTCGGGTCCAAGGTATGTTCTGAATAGCTTCTAAAACGCAGCACAGTCTCTCGCACTCCACCATCCGACATGCGGATGACCATTAACCCATATTTAACCACTCAACACCACTTTGCACCACTTCTAAATTGGTTGTATACGAACCCATATTGAGAGTCAAGAAAAAATCAGGGTAATAAGGAGGGAAGGCAGGCTTTTTTTTCATGCAAAAACAAAGGCAAAGGAGGAGCACCACCTCAAACTGCCAATGCGTGCTCAAGTCAAAAAAAATGACAAAAGCTCTACGAGGAATAACGACTCAAAAAAGAAAACGGAGATCTATTTCTGAAGGGATTAAGGAAAAAGGACTGCGGGAGAATGCGGCGCAGGTATCTACAAAAAAATTAGACAACGGACTGCGCCTGCCACACGGTTATCAAAAAATGCTCACAACGGCCGCAATCAAAACGCGCAGCAGCGCTAAAATTCAATTCCCCGTTGCGCCTTGATGCCGTGTTGTAATGGATGCTTGACCGGTTGCATTTCCGTAACCAGATCAGCCGCCTCAATCAGTTGTTGCGGCGCATAACGTCCTGTAATAACGACATGCTGGCCGGGATTGCGGCGTTTCAGAAATTCAAGACAGGGCTCCACCGCAAGCATGTTGTAGTGCAACAGGTAGGTGAACTCATCAAGCACCACGGTGTGATATTTTCCGGAATCAATGGCGCTGCAGGCAAAAGCCCATCCTTCCCGGGCAAGAGCCACATCTTTTTCCAGGTCATCTGATTTCCAGGTGAATCCCCGTCCCATGACGTGAAAGTCGATCAAGCCATCAAAACGCTTGGCCGCCTCCAGCTCCCCATAATGCCAGCTGCCCTTGATAAACTGAATAAAGCAGACCGACAGCCCGTGGCCAGCCGCCCGCATGGCCATACCTAAGGCGGCAGTAGTCTTCCCCTTACCCGTCCCTGTGAATACTATCAATAACCCCTGATTCATCCTTGTATTCCTTTGCTCACATGCAACCAGATCAGGACTGCTGCTCCGGCAATATTAATATTATCCCCTTTTACTTGCATGTGACGGCTGTTTTGATTTATGCATAAGTATTATGCCCCTCCCTTGAACATCGCCCAAGGAGGATTACTTTGCAATGGTTTCGCTTTTCCCCCCTCCCGGAACTTGACTGGCTGCAGATTGAAATCAGCACCCTCTGCACGGCAGCATGCAGCTATTGCCCGCGCACGCTTTTTTCCAAACATTGGCGCAATCAATATATGAAAGAGAGCCAATTCCGCCGCCTGCTACCGGTTCTCCGCCGCTCCCGTCTAGCCTACCTGCAGGGTTGGGGCGAGCCCCTCACTCATCCGGACTTCTTTGGTCTGGTGCGCCTGGCCAAGAATGCAGGTTGCCAGGTAGGCACCACAACCAATGGCACACTCCTTGATGAACATGGCTGCGAGCGCATGGTCCGTGAGGGAGTGGATATCCTCTGTTTCTCCTTGACTGGTTTGGGAGCTGACAACGACAGCAACCGCCGTGGTACCCATTTTGACCAGGTACTGGAAACCATAGCCACGCTGACGCAAATCAAAAAACAGTCAGGAAGCCAACGCCCGCAAATCCACATAGCCTATCTGTTGCTCCGCTCCGGTCTGGATGAGCTGGACCATTTGCCGCAGTTGCTTGGGCAGCGGGGAATCAGCCAGGTAGTGATCAGCCTCCTGCAACCCTTTGGCGCCCCCGGACTCACCGATGATTCGTATGTTCCCCGCAGTGAGCAGGAACACCTGAATCTCCGGCGCCGTCTGGAATCGCTGACCGCCCAGGGCAGGAACGTTGGTCTGGATATCCACTGGCGGCTGCCCGCACTCCCCATCAGGGGCACCGCAGGCCATCCACAGAAACCTCCCCTGCCGTTTTGTTCGGAAAATATCCAGAAGGCAGCTTTTATCGGAGTGAATGGAGATGTGTCACCATGCGTATTCTGCAATCTGCCGGTAGAACCGGCCGGCCAAAACGAACTGCAGCAGGCAGGATATGCACTCAACAGCTTTGTCTTCGGCAACATCAGCACTACGGACTTCAAAGAAATATGGCATTCACCGGCATATAAGGCATTTCGTAATGCGCACCTCACTGGCCAGTTCCCATCCATGTGCCAGCACTGTATCAACCTTGTTACCTGAGAATACATCTCCGAAACAGCGCTGACCTTTCTGTGTCCGTCTGGAAGTCCTGCAAAAAACAGATTTTTCGCTGCAGAATTTATGTAAATTTTCGTGCAAGCTGATCTTACAGAAAAATTCACTTTATTCTGGTGGAAAACGATTTTTTTAGCAGTAAAAAAGAGAAAGGGAAAGATCCAAGTACTAATCCGGTCCCCTCCTTTGCAGGTCTTGCCATGAAAAAATTTGCCTTTGTTTTCTTCTTGATGATTTTGGTAGGTGCCGCCTCAGGTGGATGGTGGTGGTATCATGCACAAATGGAGCAGCTGCCCGCTGGTATTGTCCGGGTCAACGGCCGCCTTGAACTCGGCCGCATGGATATTGCCTCACTGTATCCGGGACGCATCATTGACCTGCCCGTTATTGAAGGACAGGAAATGACGGCGGGACAGCTGGTTGCCCGGCTTTCTTCCGAAGAGGTGCAGGCCCAACTGCAGGCGGCCAAAGCGGCCAGGGAACGCGCGACCCAGGCGATGAGCCGGGCGCAGGCTGAGACAAGCGCCCACCAGGAACGCGCACAGCTGGCTGACCTGGAATATAAAAATGCTGTCATCCTGGAGAAGAAGGCGCTGGTTTCCTCCATGGAGGTGGAGCGGCGGCAACGGGTACTGGCCGCGGAACAGGCAGCGGTGCAGGCCGCCCGGGCAGCGGTGGCCGAGGCCCAGGCTGCCATCAATGAGGCTGAGGCGCAGATCCAGCGGATCACCTCCATCGACAATAACCTGGAAATCCGGACACCACGGGCAGGACGCATCGAATACCGCATCGCCGAGTTGGGCAGGGTGATTCCTGCCGGCGGCAAGGTCATCACTATGCTTGATCCCACAGATGTGTACATGAGCCTTTTTCTCCCCACCAATACCATGGGCCAGGTGCGTATCGGCAGCGAGGCCCGCGTTGTTCTGGATGGCGTCAACGCCGTGTTCCCTGCAAAAGTGAGTTTTGTCGCCTCAGAAGCGCAGTTCACACCCAAGTACGTGGAGACCAGGGATGAACGCACAAAAATGATGTATCGCGTGAAGTTGCAGCTGCCGGTGGATATCGCACTGCAATACAAGGAGTTACTCAAAGGCGGGCTGACCGGCAACGGCTATGTACGCCTGACAGACAGTGTACCCTGGCCTCCGTCGCTGCAAACGCATCTGCCGCAGCAGGGTAACTGAGATGAGCACTTCCCCGCAGTCCGAACCAGGGACGCAACAGATCAGCGTACACCTGCAGGGGCTGACGCATCGGTATGGCCGCTGCAGTGCCCTGGAAAATATTTCGCTCCAACTGGGAGCCGGGCAGACCATCGGCCTGATCGGGCCGGACGGCGTGGGTAAATCAACGCTTCTGTCCATTATTGCCGGTGTCAAAATCATCCAGCAGGGCCAGGTGGAGGTGCTGAGCGGCAACATGGCAGACCGGCGCTTCCGCTTTGAAAATTCCTCAAGAATCGCCTTCATGCCTCAGGGGCTCGGCAAAAACCTCTACCCCACCCTGTCTGTCTACGAAAATATCGATTTCTTCGCCAGTCTCTTTGGCCTGCAGAAAAATGCCCGGGAAAAACGCATCCACCATCTACTGACCGCAACCGGGCTGGCCCCGTTTCTCCAACGCCCCGCCGGGAAACTTTCCGGCGGCATGAAACAGAAGCTCAGCCTCTGCTGCGCCCTGGTGCATTCCCCGGATCTCCTCATCCTCGATGAACCGACCACGGGCGTGGACCCGCTGGCACGGCGGCAGTTCTGGGCACTAGTGGACGCACTGCGTGCCGAACGGCCCGGAATGACGGTTATCGTGGCCACGGCGTACATCGAGGAAGCGCAGAATTTCGAATACATCATCGCCATGGATGACGGAAAAATCCTGGTCCATGACCGCACCGCCAAGGTGCTGACCGACACACAGAGCGCCACCCTGGAAGAGGCCTATGTGAAGCTGCTGCCCCAGGAGCGGCAGGGAGGCGGCCAGCCGCTGACCATCCCGCCTTTTGTGCCGGAAAAAGATTCCCCGCCGGCCCTGGAGGCAGAGCATCTCACCCGCAAATTCGGCGACTTCACCGCCGTTGATGATGTGAGCTTCCGCATTGAGCGCGGCGAGATTTTCGGTTTTCTCGGCTCCAACGGCTGCGGCAAGAGCACCACCATGAAAATGCTCACCGGCCTGCTGGAACTCACCGCGGGCACGGCTGAACTGCTCGGCCAGACGGTGGACTCCAAGGACATGCGCACCCGCATGCGGGTTGGTTACATGTCCCAGTCCTTCTCCCTGTATGAAGAGCTGACCGTGCGGCAGAACCTGCTGCTCCATGCCCAGCTTTACCAGATTCCAGCGGAAAAAACCGAGCAGGTGGTTAATCAGGTGTTGCAGGATTTTGATCTGATCGAGGTCACCAACACCCTGCCCATGCAGACCTCTCTGGGCATCCGCCAGCGGCTGCAGCTGGCCGCGGCCTGTCTGCACCAACCGGAGGTGCTGATTCTCGATGAACCCACCTCCGGCGTGGATCCGGCGGCGCGGGATATGTTCTGGAGGCACCTGGCGCACCTGTCCCGTGACGAAAGGGTCACTATCTTTGTCTCCACCCACTTCATGAACGAAGCCGCGCGCTGCGACCGCATCTCCCTCATGCACCAGGGACGGGTGCTGGCCATGGGTACGCCCCGGGAACTGCAGCAGCAGGAAGGGGCGCCCACGCTGGAAGAAGCCTTCATCAGTTTTCTTCAAAAAGAAAGCCCGCCGGAAGAAGCAGAGGAAAGCACTCCGCCCGCAGCAGCCGCGGAGGCCGTTCCCGCCGCCCAGCCGGATAGCATGGTCCCGCCGGGCTGGACCCAGTGGTGGAAAATCGTCGGCACCTTTGCCCACCGGGAATCCAAGGAACTGCTGCGCGATACCATCCGCGTTATTTTTGCCATTGCCGGACCCATTGTGCTGCTGCTGGTGGCGGCGTGGAACGTCTCCTTTGACGTGGAAAACGTCAAGTTCACGGTGCTTGACCACGATAGAAGCGCGTCCAGCCGCGAACTGATCGAACAGTTCAGCGGATCGCGGTACTTCAATATGCGGCCCCAAATTTACGAAACAAAACAGATCGACACCATGCTGCAGGGCTCCCGCGTGCGCATGGTCATAGAAATCCCGCCGGATTATGGCCGGGATCTGCTTGCCGGGCGTCGTCCCGAGGTGGCCTTTTATATTGATGGCGGCCAGCCCTTTACCGCGGAAAATGTGCGCAGCTTCATCTCCGGCATTCTCTTACAGTACACCGGCAATGTAGCGCGGGACGCGGGCGCTGCCCAGCTGGTCGCCCTGCCCGCCTCACTGGAACCGCGCTTTGTCTACAACCAGGAATTCCGCAGCATCTATGCCATTACGCCAGGGCTTGTGATGATGGCGCTCATTCTCATCCCCACCACCCTGACCGCCCTGGGCGTGGTACGGGAAAAGGAAATCGGCTCCATCCTCAACCTCTATGCCTCGCCGGCCGGCGTCAGCCAGTACCTCATTGGCAAACAGATACCCTATGTGGTGGTGGGCATGGTCAGCTACTGCACCCTGGTGCTGCTGAGCGTGACCATCCTGGGCGTTCCCGTGAAGGGCTCGTTTCTGAGCATGAGTTTTGGCGCCCTGCTCTTCATCATGGGTGGCACGGCGTTTGGCCTCCTGATTTCCTGTTTTGTGCGCTCGCAGGTGGCCGCCATCTTTGCCTC
>DAIODL010000067.1:0-9266 GCA_036746815.1 Desulfobulbus sp. | reverse complement strand
GGTCCGGTCACGGGAATTGTTATCGTAGACGTAGATGAGCGCGTCTGGCAGGGACTGGCGGAAATCGCGCACCACCTGGGCGATGGTTAATTCTTCGTTGTAGCAGGGGACGAGGACAGCTGTCCGCAGAGGCGTGGCGTGTTGGCTCATGGGTTCTCTTTGAATGGGAGTGTATCCTTGGCGGATAGGGGGCATGTTTGCAGCATAATGCATCCCTTTTTCTACCAAATCCCTGCCCGCCTTTCAATCGGTTTACAATACTGGCAGAACCAGGTAATTCTGTATGTATACGATATCGTCTCGCGCAAAAAAACGAGGAAGGATATCCGCATGCTGTGCGACATACTCTTGCAGGCGGAATGCGGAGTGATCCTTTCACTCGATCTTTCTGCACTCTTAGAAAAAAAGCAACGCGGGATGTTCCCTGCGCGTTCTTTGAGTCTTTGATCCTGGTATAATGCGTATGAATGTGACCACCGCCGGAAACACCGGCGCTTCCGTGCACGGCTCGCCTGTGCGGCTGCTTTTTTCTCTGCTGTGCCTGGTGGCCAGCCTGGCCCTGCTGCAGGCTCCGAATTTCTGGAATCGCTTTCCCCTGGTTTTCTACGATACCGGAGGCTATGTGGAGGCCGCGCTCAACCGCTATCTGGTGCCCGGCCGTTCCATCTTTTATGGGCTGTTCCTGCAGATTTTTTCTTTTGACTGGCGCACCTTCTGGGGCGTGAGCTGGGTGCAGTCGGGCTTCACCCTCTGGTTCATCTACCTGCTGCTGCGGGTGCATCGTCTTCCCTCCAGCGCGCCGGTCCTGCTGGCCATTTCGGTAATGCTTGCTCTCTTGACCAGTATTTCCTGGTATGCGGGACAACTGATGCCGGATATTTTCGTGCCCTTGACCGTGATTGGCCTGT
Organism: Desulfobulbus sp.; assembly: GCA_036746815.1. Classification (GTDB taxonomy): domain Bacteria; phylum Desulfobacterota; class Desulfobulbia; order Desulfobulbales; family Desulfobulbaceae; genus Desulfobulbus. The sequence goes on along the minus strand of DAIODL010000067.1, from coordinate 8,358 downwards.
GGCTGTTCAGTGGACAGCGGCAGCACCTGCGCGTGTGGGAACAGGTGGGGGTGGCAGCCATTGTGCTCCTGGGCCTGCTCAGTCACATGTCCTGCCTGGCCCTGGCCCTGGGACTGGCCATCGTACTTGTGGTGAAACGTTTGTTTTTGCGGGGCTGGCTCGTGCGTCTGCATATGGTGCTGCCCGTTCTGCTGGTGCTGTTGCCCCTGGTGCTTATGCCGCCGCTGCATTATTTCCTCACCGGCGTGGGCGGTTATACGCCGGGCGGCAGCGCATTTCTTTTCGGCCGCCTGGTGCAGGGCGGGCTGGCCGAGCGCTGGCTCATGGAGCACTGTCCTGATTCCAAAGTGCAGTTATGCACCTGGAAAGAAAATTTTCCGAAAACAGCAGACGAGTTTTTATGGGGGATGGAGTCACCCTACAAGAAAATCGGCAGCTGGAGGGACGCTGCGGCCCAGAAGGAGATGAGTTATTTGGTCCGTCACATTGTGCGCGCCTATCCGGGCGACATGCTGAAAAATTCACTGGAACTGACCGGCCAGCAGCTCATGGAAGCAAGTACCGGTGAAGGGCTGGACGGCAAACACTGGGACACGCGCGGTATTATCGGCACCTTCCTGCCACGCATGGCTCCGGCCTTTAAACAGGCCCGCCAGCAGCATGAAGAAATCACGACGCAGCTCCTCGCACGCTGGAGCCGACTGCAGGCGCCGATTGCCCTGATCTGCATGGGGCTGCTCATCCCTATCGGTATCAGGGGGATGGTGCGTCCCGCTTATGGTCAAATAGCGGGACTTGCCCTCTTTGTGCTCATTGCGCTTCTGGGCAATGCCTTTATCTGCGGGGCCTTGTCCAATCCCCACGACCGCTATCAGAGCCGCATGATCTGGCTGGCGCCGCTGGTGGTGCTGATGGCGCTGATGCAATACCGCCGTGCACCTGCACCCCGAAATTAATTTTCTGCCGTCAGGCTGATGGCGTATTTGGTTTCACCCTCTGTGCCAATAAGGCGCAGGCTATAGGTGCCAGCCTGGGCCACGGTGAAGGGCAGGGCACCGCTTTTCATGCCGCCAAAACTGCGGTAGGGATCTTTAAAAAAGATGTTACCCTGCGCGTTTCTGATTTCCACGACGAACTGCCCCAGATCATCTTCCGAGGCGAAATTGAACCGCACCTGCTGCAGGGCGTTGACATTGAACCGGTATTCGGCCACCGCGCCCTTGGCGATGGTGCCGCGTGCCTCCGGACCGCCAATCTGTAGACTGTTTGCCTGACCGCGCAGCTGAGAGTCAAAAGCAATGGACTGCAGGCTGATCTGATAGGGGCCAATGCCTTTGCGGCCGGTCAGTTGCAGGGTGTAGCTGTCGGTTTGAGGAGGTGTCCAGGGGATGCGCAGTTGGGCGCCGTCGGCTCGGGCGCTGCTTGGCGCACGAAAGACACTGCTGCCCCGGGAATTGATGATCGCCATCTCGTAGGCGTAGTCTTCCGTGGTCTGCTGCTGCACAAGGCGTATGGGGCTGTTGGCAAAGAATTTCACCTTGTACTGCGCCACCGCGCCCCGAGCCAGGGTACCGCTCTGCGGATTGCCATCGATTTTGATGATGTTGTTGTCACCACGCAGGGCCGTGTCGGAAACCAGGGGAATGACCTGCATCTGATAACGGCCCTCGCCGCCGGTTCCAACCACCCGCAGGGTGAAGTTGTCCGTGGTCTGCGGGGTACAGGGGATGGTCACATCCTGGGTCACCGCACCATTCAGCGAATAACTGCAGGACTGGCGATGGGTGGAGTCATCCAGCTCAATCGCGTATTTTACCTTGTCGCCGGTGGGCTGCAGCACGATGCGTACCGGACTGTTTTCCTGCAGGTAGATCTGATGTTCTTTGGTGACATTGGTATACAGGGAGCCGCTGAACTGCTGGCCGGCGGATGCTGTGGAAGTGGTAGCGGCGGGCTTGGGCGCCTCATGATGCGCCACTGCGGCGGAGGCCACCGGCGCGTTGGAATCATTGAAAAAAAGCGCCAGATCATTGGTGAGCGCGTCCTGGCGGACAACATTGCCCACGTTTTTATCCACGGAAAGCAGCATACCCGCGACCTGGCCGTCCACGAACAGGGTGCTGCCGCTGTCTCCCTTGACCAGTGCGTCGGCGGGATTGACCGGACGCACGTAGATATTGCGGTAGGGGTCATACCCTACCAGCTCCACCGGACTTTTGCGCATACTGCCATCGGGCAGCATGGTATGCAGCTCCCCCTGTTTTTCCGTGGCCAGCAGGTTGGTCAGAGCGTTGTGCCTAGGCCAGCTGATGGGTTTACAGGAGATGCCGTTGTCGCCCTTGATGCGCAGTACACTGAGATCACCGGGAAATAGTTCCAGTACTTCAGCCTGTGCGTGCAGCTGCTCGGCCGTGGTCACCTCGATCTTGAAGCCGTTCTCCACCACATGCGCCGGCGTAATCACCAGACATTCCGTACCCCGTGGACGGAGGATGCCCTGGCCGATTTCATTATCATCCACCTTGATGAATACAGACGATGCCATGGCCTGCCAGGCCAGGGAAAGGCTCACAAAGGTGAAGGTGAGGGCGGTGATGCCGGAGCGGGTAAGACGGTTATTTTTCATGGGCGTGCTTTTCAAGTTTCATCTGTGAATGGAAATACAACAGGCGGATGGTGAACACCAGGATACCGGGAACCGCCAGCATGATGGCCCAGGTGATGACCAGCTCTTCATCCTTGCCCAGTTTCGACCAGAGACTGTTGCGTATTTTCAGGTTGGTATTGCGGAATTTTTTGATGGTGGCCGAATCGGCCTCGATAAGCGCGACCACCTGCAGCCCCAGATCCGTGTCAAAGGTGACCAGTCCGCTGGTTTTGGGACGGGCCGGTAAAAATTCCAGGCCATCGCCCAGCTGCAGTTTATAGGGATCCACCTTGTAATGGTTGCCGGAGAGCAGCTGACGCGCCACCATGTGGATTTCCCCGTCCAGCAGCAATCCATCCTGCTGGTAGGCATCGTAGGTGGGTACCTTGCCGATGCTGACAGGGCCATCGATATTGTACTTCCACGCAAGGCCCTGCATCACCATGTTCAGCGGATCGTCCAGGACCAGATCAATGGTCCCGGGCAGACTGAGCACCTGCTCGTCGTTTTCATTGAACACGAGATTTTTTCCCGTGCTTTTGATCTGGATATGCAGGGGGCCCTTGCCGATACGGGTAAAAATAATGGTGGGTTTCCCCTGGATCTGCAGCGAGCCCACCCCGGAAAAATGGCGGGAGCGGGACAGGGACGTAGCTGGTGCCGCAGGGTCGAAGGCACCGGTATTGGCCTCTTCCCAGTACAGGGTGGCATTGCGGAAGGGAATACGCGGCGGGTCCACGCTTTCCGGCTGGTACTCGACGCGCTCGCTGCGGGCGTTGACAATGAAGGAGCCGGGAGTGAACGAGTTGGCCACTATTTTCGCCACCAGCAGTCCTAGGACGAGCACGTACACGCTGAACAAAAAGGCGATACAGTGCAGCGTCCGCGGATACCGCTGGGTGATGTCAAAATAGACCTTCTGTTCCGGCCCCGAGACAACTGCCGCCAGCAGTACATCCCGGACAACGTCACCGATATGAACAAAAAACTGGAAGAGCTTCTTCAACCTGATTATTGCACCGGAATTTCAACGTTGGGCAGCCGTTTGCCAAAATTATTACGCAGCAGATACAGGCTCTTGGGCGAGTTCATCAGCTCCTTGGACACGGTGCAGGCGGTGTCATAGGCGATGGTGCTGTCCGCATTGATCTTGGTGCAGCTGGTGCGGTCTTTCATGCCGGGCACAGCCACGCTGGTATCCGTATTGCCGGAGTTGATGTAGAGCACGTAGTTGTTCCCGTTGGGCGGCCCCCAGCCTGCCGGCACATAGTGCAGTCCGGAAGGACAGTCCTTGTCGCAGACCGCGGCCAGCACCACCAGCGCGTCGGGGGCATAGCCCGCGAGTTTGGCGTTGTACTTACTGGGGATGCTCACCAGCAGATCGCCGGCCTTGATCGGACCCAGCGGATATTTCCAGGACGCGGTGTAGCGGCCGTCACGGCTCACCATATTGACAAAGAGCATGGCCTTGGGGTCGGTGACATCACGGAGCAGCTGGATGGAAAGTTCTTTCAGATCAACATGTGCAAGCGAGCTCTGCTGCATAAAGCCGGCACGGATACCGCCGGAAACCGTGACCTTGTCCAGGTAGGATTCCTTGAATTCATCCTGGCTGAGCACGATTTTATGCTGCTCCTGCGCCTTCGCTGGCGAGGCCAGCGTCAGCATGGCCGCGCAGGCCAGACTCAAGAGCGCTGCGGGATACAGAAATCTGGCAAGAGAACTGGTAAAGTGTCTCATGAAATTTGCCTCATAAAGTGGATGGGGGGTGTGTGGATACTGGAGACTCCGTCGTACCGCACTGCGGTTTCCCGGAAAGGGAACGTGCTGTCAATTGCTGCTTGCCGGGGACCGACAGGTGGATGTAAGGTAAACAGGTGCTGTTTATTCTACAATTTTCTATGCACGTATATGCCCACATGCCTGTGGGAGGGGTTGTGGAGTGGTTGCCTGGAGAGGTTCCACTCTTTCTTTTTGCCGCCCTATTGTACCAAGCCTGTCCGTTGTTTTCCATGCGAAAAATATATTGGGTCAGTGATTTTTGGCAAAAAAATGAATAGGGAAACGGGCAGGGACCACTGTGCGTTGCCCGATGGGGTTCTTGTTGACGGTCGCAGGGGAAGGTGGATGTATTTTATGAGGATCTTTTTGAAATGACGAAACAATATCATTGTGCGAACCTGAAAGAGCTGGCCCTGGAACTGCGGCGGTTTTCTGCTGAACGCGACTGGGACCGGTATCATACCCCCAAAAATCTGGCCTCCGCGCTGATTGTGGAGGCGGCTGAACTGCTGGAACATTTTCAGTGGATCACCCAGGAGGAGAGCCTGCACCTGCCGGAGGCGAAAAAAACCGAGGTGGCGCATGAGATAGCCGATGTGCTCATCTATCTGACCCGCCTTTCAGACCGGCTGGGCATTGACATGATGGCGGCTGCTTCCGTGAAGATGGGTATGAACGCTGTTAAATATCCGCCGCTGAATACATCTTCTGCAAAGCCGTAAGTCGCATGGAAACCGCTGCCGCGCTCCATTTTTTCTTCCCGGACATCACGGTGACCGTGACTCCCCTGGGCAAGGGCAATATCAATGAAACCCTCCTGGTGACGCCTCCGGAAGGCGCGCCCTGGGTGCTGCAGCGGTTGCATCCCGGTGTGTTTGCCAACCCGGCCGGGGTCATGGCCAACATGCGGCTTTTGACCGCGCATCTGGCAGGGCATACAGCCTGCGGTCTGCGGTTTTTTCACCTGGGAACAAGTCCCCAGGGAGTGGATAGTTTCGTGGATAGGGATGGCTGTTCATGGCGGCTGCTCAGCTACCTTGACCGTACCCGCACCCTGCAGCAGGTGACCAACACAGACCAGGCTGTTGCCATCGGCCGCATGCTGGGGCGGTTTCACAGTCTCTGTGCGGAGCTTGCTCCAGAGCGGTTCGTGGATACCCTGCCCGGTTTTCACTGTACGCCCCGTTATCTGAGACCCTACGGCGAGCTGCGCCGTCAGGCAGAATCAGGTTCTGTTCCTGAGCGGCAATGCGCTGGTATGATTGAAGCACTGCGTCCCCTGGCGACGATCCTTGAGGATGCACGCCCGGAACTGTGCTCCCAGGTGGTGCACGGCGACCCCAAGGTGGCGAATTTCCTGTTTGCAGACCATGGTGACCAGGCGGTCAGTTTGATTGACCTGGACACGGTGCAGTCAGGTCTCCTGCTCCACGACCTGGGCGATTGCCTGCGTTCCTGCTGCAATCCCCTGGGCGAGGAGCAGGCGAGCCCCGAGGATACCACCTTTGCCCTGGATCGTTTCGCTGCCTTCCTGAACGGGTATGGTGAAACGGGCGGCCCGCTGCTCACCAAAACCGACCGGGAGCTTCTGGCTGACGCGGCCACTGTCATCAGTTTTGAGCTGGGGCTCCGCTTTTTCGTCGATCATCTGCAGGGCGATCATTATTTTAAGGTGCGGTCATCCGGCCAGAACCTGCGCCGCGCTCAGGTGCAGCTCGCCCTGGCTGCCTCCGCCCAAGCCCGGCGGCCTGCGCTTGCCGCCCTGGTGCAGCGCACCCTGATATGAAACGTATCAAATTATATTATCGATATTTCTTGAGAAATTTTACGCCAAGCTGCTTGCAATTGTCATCCATGCGGTTTATAGCTGTGGGCCACCAGCGGCTGGGCGCATGCCCGGCCTTTGCCCGAATCACGCATCAGTTTGAGGACTGACCATGAACATAACCCAAGGCAAAACCGTCACCATCGCCTACAGCCTTCGTCTGGAAGACGGCGAGGTACTGGACAGCAACGCAAATCAGGATCCGTTGACCTATATCCAGGGAGAAGATCAGCTGCTCTTTGGCATTGAAGAGAAACTCGCGGGTAAACAGGCCGGCGACGAATTACACTTCACTATTCCTCCCGAAGATGGGTATGGGACGGTCATGGCCGACGCCCTGATCGAGATTCCCCTGGAGCAACTGCCCGCGGACGGACGCCAGGTCGGCGCGCAGATCACCGCCGAAGGCCCCGAGGGGCTGACACTAGAAGGCGCGGTGACCACCGTGGGCGAGCAGACCGCTACCGTGGATTTCAATCATCCCCTGGCGGGCAAGGTGCTCCTTTTTGACGTTATCATCCTTAACGTGGAAGACACCCCGGAAGAGACGGAGCCGCCTGCAGCATGAGTTCCACCCCCTTTACCCTGCTGCACCACGACCGCGACAGCAAGGCCCGGCGCGGCCGGCTCACCACCCTGCACGGCACCATCCAGACCCCGGTGTTCATGCCCGTGGGCACTCTGGCCACAGTCAAGGCGATGACGCCGGAGAATCTCATTGAGGTCGGCGCCCAGATTATTCTCGCCAACACCTATCATCTCTACATCCGTCCGGGCCATGAACTGATCCGCAGCTTTGGCGGCCTGCACAACTTCATGCACTGGGATGGCCCGATTCTCACCGATTCCGGCGGATTTCAGATTTTCAGCCTCAAGGAACTGGCCAAGATCACCGAGGAAGGCGCTGCCTTCCGCTCCCACTTGGATGGGGCGAAGCTGTTCCTCAGCCCCGAGGACGCGGTGCATGTGCAGGAGGCCCTGGGTTCGGACATCATGATGGCGCTGGACACCTGCATCCCCTATCCCGCCGATTACGACGAAGCGGCCCGGGCCACCGCCCTGACCCGCCGCTGGGCAGCGCGCTGCCGCGAGGCTCAGGGGAACACCGGTCAACTGCTGTTCGGTATTGTGCAGGGCGGCATGTATGAGGATCTGCGGCTTGAAGCCATTGAACACCTGCAGGAGATCGGTTTTGACGGCTACGCCCTGGGCGGTCTTTCCGTGGGCGAGCCCAAGGAACTGATGTATGAGATGCTTGAGGCAACCGCCGATCATCTGCCAGCCGACCACGCCCGCTATCTCATGGGCGTGGGCACGCCGGAGGACCTGGTGGAATCGGTGTATCACGGCATTGACATGTTTGACTGCGTCATGCCCACGCGCAACGCCCGCAATGGAATGCTCTTTACTTCACAGGGCAGAATTGTTATAAAAAACGCCTGCTTTCAACGGGACCCGCGTCCCCTGGATGCAGCATGCGACTGTTACACCTGCCGTCATTATTCCCGGGCCTATCTCAGGCATCTGTTTCAGAACCGGGAAATTCTGGCGTACCAGCTCAACAGTATTCATAATCTCCATTATTACTGCTCATTGATGGCGGCAATGCGGGAGGCGATCAGTGAAGACCGCTTTCTCGAGTTTCGCCGCCTGTTTTATCAACAACGGATGCAATCATCCGACAACGTCACCGACTAACTGGAGGATTTTCTCATGAGTGGAGTTGCCTGGGCAGCCGGCGCACCCGCAGCTGCGGGTTCCGCAGGGATGGCCAACTTAATGCAGTTCGCCCCGCTGATCCTGATTTTTATCGTGTTCTATTTTCTGTTGATCCGTCCGCAGCAGAAGAAGGCCAAAGAGCTGCAGAACTATCTGTCCCAGCTGAAGAAGGGGGACAAGGTGATCACCAACAGCGGTATTTTCGGGCAGATCGCGGGCATTGACGGCGGTGTCATCACCCTGGAAATCGCGGATAATGTCCGTGTCAAGATTAGCCGCAGCGCCATTGCCGGCTCTGCTGCCTCGGAAACGCAGAAAGCCGCACCTCCGCAAGCCGGTGGCTGAGGCCTGCGCGGCTGCTGATTTTCATCGTGTATGAAAACAA
>DAIODL010000066.1:2616-9266 GCA_036746815.1 Desulfobulbus sp. | reverse complement strand
GTTGCCATGGAACGCCACTTCGGCGACCGTTTCACCCTCATCACCCAGAATGTTGATGGCCTGCATCTGCGTGCCGGCAACAGCCTGGAACGCACCTATCAGATCCATGGCAATGTGTTTTTCATGCGCTGCGCACTGAACTGTACGGATGATGTGTATCTTCTGCCCGCAGAAGTGCAGCCGAAAACCGCTGATGAACCACTCACTGCTGAGGACCGCAAACACCTGCGCTGTCCCCGCTGCGGGGCCTATAGCAGGCCGCATGTCCTCTTTTTTGACGAAAGCTACAATGAGGAACATTATCGTTTCTACAGCAGTCTGAACACGACGCGCGACACCGATCTGCTCATCGTCGTCGGCACCTCGGGCGCTACCAATCTGCCGAATCAGATTGTGCATGAGGTGCTGAATCATGGCGGCATGATCGTGGATATCAATATTGAAGAGAACCCCTTTTCCAGACTGGCTGCAAAAAGCGCGCATGGTTTTTTTCTGCAGGAACCAAGCGCCACCGCCCTTCCCGCATTACTGGAGATCATGGCCAGCTGAACCTGCATTGCAAGTGAATGCTGGAACAGATACATGCCGGCAAACAGCGGCTCTTTGCCGAATTTCCTGTCCGGGCACATTGACCAGGGCATGCTTCTTCCTTATTTTTTAAAATTTGCCAGGAAGATTCTTGCACAAGATGACTATTTGAGCGAGTCTGCAGCGGACAAAATTTGACCTGCAGGTTCAACCGGGATGGATGCCGCATGCGCTGCGGGATCCTTTTTTTGCATACATCCATCACCGGAATCAGGAAACACATCATGAATATCAAGGGATTGAGAAAAGAATATCACAATCAGGTGCTGCACCGGAGCATGCTGGCCACGGATCCATTTGACCAGTTTGAATGCTGGTTCCAGGATGCCTGCCACGCAGACATTCCCGAGCCGAACGCTATGACCGTGGCCACGGTGGGCGCGGATGGACAGCCCACTGTACGTACAGTGCTTTTAAAAATGTATGACCGCGAAGGGTTTGTTTTCTTCACTAACTATGGCAGCCGCAAGGCACGGCAGATTGAAGGGAATCATCACGTGGCCTTGCTGTTCCCCTGGGTGAACATGGCGCGTCAGGTCGCAGTCACAGGCATTGCCGAAAAAGTCAGTCTCAGCGAATCAGCCAAATATTTTGCCAGCCGCCCCCGGGAAAGCCAGATAGGCGCCTGGATCTCCCGGCAGAGTTCCGTGCTCGGTTCCCGCCAGATACTCATGATGGAACTGGCGAAAATGAAGCAGAAGTTCAAACAGGGCGAAATTCCACTGCCTGATTTCTGGGGTGGTTTCCGGGTGCGTCCTCAGACCATTGAGTTCTGGCAGGGACAGACAGCCCGCCTGCACGATCGCTTTCTCTATACCAGACAGGCTGACGGTTCCTGGCAGCTGGACCGTCTGGCCCCCTGAACACACATGCTGCGCCTGACCTTTTATAATGTCTTTCACATTGAGTAACCACTTCATGTTGCGTACATTTATCGCTTTTCTTCTGATCCTCGGGCTCCCATTGACAACGCTCGCAGAGGATCAGCAGCTCTCTGGTTCATCATCTGTCCCGGCGCAGACTATTGCCCAACCCGTTGTGCCTCCACCTGCTGCCTCCGCAACCACTTCTAAAAGTGGTGATGATCCCGAAGCCCAGGCCGAACAGCAGGCGGTTGATTCGACGACCGCAGGTATCGCCCCGATTCCTGCGAACAAACCAACTGCAGAAGCGCAGAAAAAAGAGGCTGACAAACAGATCCAGGCACCAGCAGCGCAACCCGATAATACTGTCCAGCCCGCTGTCAGCGCCAAGAAAAAATCAGCGGCCAGGACAAAGCATTCATCCAAAAAAACAGCGGACAAGTCGCACCAACAGGCAGCCACAAAACAAACGCAGAAAAAAGACGCATCTGGCAGATTTGAATCCGTGCTCACCAGGAATATGCAGGGTTCCGCGCAAAATGATCAGGCGCTTCTGAGCATGCTCAACTCGCAGATTGATCTGCAGCAAAGCCTGAAGGAACAGATCAACACTGTTACCAAAAAATTAAAACGCACCTCTGCAGAATCAGAAAAAATCAATCTGCAGCAGGACCTCAGCAACCTCAATAAACAGCTCAATGAAACCGGGCTTGACTTTGAACGGCTTGCCACCGGCGTCAATCCCTCCATCTTTTCGGACAAACAGGATAACAGCTTCAGCTGGAAAGCCGAGCTTATGTCTCTGTTAGAACCCACGGTGCGCGAGCTCAAGCAGCTCACCGCCAAGGCGCGGCACAAGGCGGATTTAAAAGATGCCATTGAGACCTATCAGAAACAGGTCAGCACCGCTCAGAGTGCGATTGACCGCATCAACAGTCTGATTGACAACGCCAAGGATTCTCAACTGAAATCCTATTTGAACGATCTGCTGCCCGCCTGGGAAAACATGCAGCAGCGCATCAGCGGTAAACTCGACCTCGCCCAGCAGGAACTGGATAAGGTCAATGCCTCTGAAGTCCCCCTGTCCCAGCGTTCCAGTCATTCTATCCGTAATTTCTTCAAAGATCGCGGCTGGTACCTGCTCCTGGCGGCAGTCACTTTTGCGGGCATCCTCCTTGCTTTCCGCATCCTTACCCGCATACTTTTCTGGATGCTTCCGGGTGCGCGTAAGGAGCACATGCCTGCCTATGTGCGTATTCTTTACGTGGGACTGCGCATAATTTCGGCCACGAGCGCGGTGATCGGCTTTGTCATGGTACTCTATCTCGCGGAGGACTGGTTCCTGCTGAGCGGCGCCATTATCTTCTTCCTCGGACTGGCCTGGACGCTCCGGCAAACCCTGCCCAAGCTGTGGAAACAGATGCTCCTCATGATGAATATGGGGCCGGTTCGTGAGGGCGAGCGTATTATCTATCAGGGAGTGCCCTGGAAGGTGGAATCCATCAACGTGTTCTGCAAACTGCATAATCCGGCTCTGGGGATGCGTCTGCGCATGCCCATTGAAACGCTTGTTGGACTCACGTCACGGCATTATGAACAAAACGAACCCTGGTTTCCCTGCAAGGTGGGGGACTGGGTGGCTATTGAGGGCAAGGCCAACGCCAAAGTAGTGAGCGCCACGCACGAGATGGTTGAGCTCGTTGAGCTGGGGGGACACCGCACCATTTATCAGACCAGCGCCTTCCTCGGATTATCGCCCGCCAATTTATCGACCAATTTTCTGATCCGGGTGGTTTTTGGCCTGTCGTATAATCTCCAGGCTGAAATCACTACCACGGTTTTGCAGATCCTCCATGGTTATCTGCATCAGAAATTCGAGGAACATGGCTATACCGACGATTGCCTCAGCCTGAAAGTGGATTTTTTACAGGCCGGTGCATCCTCCCTGGATGTCGTCATTTTTGCTACCATGAAGGGAAGCCGCGCACCCGCTTTCAATTACATGCAGCGCGACATCAACCGCTGGTGTGTCGAGTGTGCCAACATCAACAACTGGGAGATTCCTTTCCCGCAGCTCACGGTGCATATGCCGGATGCTGGCAAATAAACAGGTGTGCGCTTGAGTACCTCGATTTTCCAACAGGTTACCGAGATCGTCGGCAAAGAGCATGTCTCTGTTGAAACGGTCGACCGGATTACCTATTCCTTTGATGCCACTCAGCGCCAGTGCCTGCCCGATATTGTCGCGCATCCGGGCAGTACAGAGGAAATCAGCCAGCTGGTACGGTTGGCCAACCAGGAGAAGGTACCGGTTCTGCCCCGGGGCGCGGGTAGCGGTTTTACCGGCGGCAGCCTGCCCATACATGGCGGCATGGTACTGGTGCTCACCCGCCTCAATCGTATTCTGGAGATTGATACCAACAATCTCATTGCTGTGGTGGAACCAGGCGTGGTGACCGCCAAACTGCAGAGTGAGGTGGAACGGCTGGGGCTTTTTTATCCACCGGATCCTGCCTCAAAACAATTTTCCACACTCGGCGGTAATATTGCCGAATGCGCCGGCGGCCCGCGTTGCGTGAAGTACGGTGTCACCCGAGATTACGTGCTTGGCCTCACTGTAGTCACGCCCACGGGCGAGATCATCCATACCGGCGGCCGTGCCATGAAAAACGTGGTCGGATACGATCTGACCCGGCTCATTGTGGGCGCGGAAGGGACACTGGGTGTGGTCACGGAAATCATCCTCAGGCTTCTGCCCAGGCCCGAGGCACGCAAAACCATGCTGGTGACCTTCACCGCCATTGAGGGTGCGGCACAGGCTGTGTCCGCCATCATTCGCGGCAAGATCATTCCCACCACCCTGGAGTTCATGGACGCGTCCTCCATTGACTGTGTGCGTCATGCTACAACACTCGATGTACCCGAGTCGTGCCGGGCCCTGTTGATTATCGAGGTGGACGGCGACGCGGCCCAGCTTGCTCCCCAGGTGCAGCGGATCCTCGCAATCGTGCAGCCCTTTGGCGTGGTCGACACGACCATCGCGGAAACGCCTGAGGAATCGGAACGTATCTGGAAGGTGCGCCGCGCGGTCAGCCCCAGCCTGCGCAATGTGAATCCCAATAAGTTCAACGAGGACATCGTGGTGCCGCGCTCCCGGGTGCCGGATATGATCCATGCCCTGGAAGCCTTGTCCGAGAAATATTCCGTGCCTATTGTCAGCTTTGGTCACGCAGGGGATGGCAATATCCACGTCAATGTGATGGTGGATCTGGCGGTTCCGGGAATGCAGGAAACCGTGGATCAGGTGCTTCTGGAAATTTTTCAGACCACGGTCGCACTCGGTGGCAGCATCAGCGGCGAACACGGCATCGGCACAGCCAAGATGCCGTTCATCAGCCTGGAACTGAGCCCGGAAACGCTGGCAACCATGCGTGTTATCAAAAAGGCGCTTGATCCGAACAATATTATGAATCCCGGGAAAATTTTTCCTGAACCGACCGAGCAATAAAGCGTTTTCCCCTTGGCCGTAGCAGCATGAGTGAATTTAAGAAACTGGATGATTTTCGGGACGAACTGGCCCACTGCGTTCATTGTGGTGCCTGTCAGGCCTATTGCCCGGTGTATCTGGAAACCGGCGAAGAAGGATCGGTTGCCAGGGGTAAACTTGTGCTCGCCGCAAACGTTCTTTCCGGACAGGTCCAGCTTGATGACCGGCTCAACGAGGAACTGGGCCTTTGTCTCCTGTGCGGATCCTGCGTGGTTGGCTGCCCCAACCATGTACCCACCGACGCCATTGTCGGAGCGCTGCGGCGCTCCATCACCGACGACCGGGGGCTTTCTCCGGTGGGCAAAAAAGTAGCCACACTCACCGGCTCACCTGCGCTCATGAAAACAGTGGCCAAAAGCGGCAGCCTGCTCTCTCCCCTGCTCTTCAAAAAAATCCCGGAAACAAGCGGCCTGCGCCTGCGTTTTTCTCCGGAAATGTTCAAAGACCGGAGTCTGCCGCCCCTGCCGAAAAAAAATCTTTTTGATCGGGTGCCTGAATTTCTGCAGGGTGATGCGGACAAACCGGTGGTTGGTATCTTTGCCGGGTGCACGCTCACCTATCTGTATCCCCAGGTGGGGGAACTTTTGGTGCGTCTGCCGCATCTTCTGGGCTATTCCGTGGTGTTTCCCAAAATCCAGGGTTGCTGCGGCATGCCGGGATTTTCCTCGGGCAACGAGAAACTGATCACCAAACTGGCCGAGACCAATATCGATGCCTTCAGCGCGCGTAAACCAAGCGTCATTCTCACGGGCTGCGCTTCCTGCCATGGCATGATTACCGGGCATTACAGTGAAAAGGCAGAACTGCCCTTTGGCGTGCCCGTGCTTGATATCCATGAGTTCCTGGTGCAGGAGGGTATTGTGGAGCGACTTGCCGCCCTGCCCCGTCAGCCGGAACAAGTTCTTGTCACCTATCACGATCCCTGTCATCTACGCACCGCCGGTATCACCCGCGAGCCACGGGAACTGCTCAAGGCCCTGCCGCAGGCGCGCTATGTGGAGATGAAGAACGCCGGTATCTGCTGCGGGTTCGGTGGCACCTTCACCGCCAATCATCCGGAGTTAAGCCGGTCGATTGGTGACAGAAAGGTTGAGGGGCTTCGGGACAGTGGAGCCTCTCTGGTGGCCAGCGCCTGCCCCGGCTGTATCCTGCAGCTGCAGGACATCATTGACCGGGCCGGGCTTCCCATGCGGGCGGTACACACCCTTGAGCTGATCATGGAAACGCTTGCCCCTGAGCTGCCAAAACACGCCTGAGCAAGGTGCGTGTTCGTGTTCTCTGTTGCCAGTTTGCAAGTCACGTGATAAGGAGTCGCCTGATAATAATTTTTCTGATTTTGGACAGAATCTATTCTCTCATGCTGTGCATTCGGGGGCAGCATGGCTAAACAGACCTTTCGGCGTCCGAACAGATCATCTTCTTTGTTGAGATCATGCAGAACAAAAATCCCATTCTTGGCCTGTTTGCTTCGGTACAGCTTACCCTTTTTCTCCTGTTTGCACTGGCTGCCACTTCCATCATCGGCACCATCATTCCCCAGAACAATCCACCCGGCTTTTACGCGCAGGCGTACGGTGAACAGACGGCCCGTTTTTTCCAGCTGCTTGATCTGCAGGATATGTACAATTCCTGGTGGTTCCTGGGACTGTTGG
>DAIODL010000066.1:0-2516 GCA_036746815.1 Desulfobulbus sp. | reverse complement strand
CTGACCCGCTTTGGCGTGTATGTGGTCCACTGCTCAATCCTCGTGATTCTCGCGGGTGCGCTGATTGGTTCCTCTACCGTGGCTGAAAAAATTCTCCACCGCCCCAACTTTGCCTTCAAGGGCGCGATGATGCTGCCCGAAGGACAGACCACCAGTCAGATCACAACCTTTAAAACCAATTTCCCTGTTGATCTTGGTTTTCAACTCCGTTGCGATGATTTTTCCATCCAGTTTTACGACAATGGTATGCCCAAGACCTACCGTTCTCAAGTGTCTCTCCTGGAGAACAACCAGGTGGTGCGGCACGCCACCATTGAGGTCAACCATCCCCTCACCTATAAAGGTGTAACCTTTTATCAATCCAGCTACCATCCCTATCCGGTGTACCGGGTCACGCTGCAGCGTCAGGGTGATAAGACACAGATCATGACCATGATTGAGCCCATCCAGGAAAACATCTGGCAGGAAGCGGGCGTACATTATGGCATTATCAATCAGGAAAATCAGGGCGAGATCACCAAACGCGTCAAATTCTGGTTCAAGGATGGGAAAAATGCTCCTGTGACCGAATGGTTGAGCGTTGACCAAGAAAACACCCTGAAATCGGGAGACAGCACCTTTCTCGTCACCATAAAACAGGTCTATGCCACAGGCCTGCAGGCTACCAAGGATCCTGGTGTCGGCCTGGTGTATGCGGGTTGTATTCTTATCCTCATGGGCTTGTACGTGGCCTTTTTCACGTCGCATCGGCGCCTGTGGATCTTTGTCCGTGAGGGCAAAAAGCAGGAATGCCAAATTCTTTTCGCTGGCGAGGCGAACAAGAACAAAGTAGGGTTTGAGAAGAATTTCCTGGAACTTATCAAGGCGTTAGGAGCTTGAACGCGCAATAAGTTACTCTTTTCACCATTTCGCCAAAGGAATTTCCATGGATAGTTCGCAGTTTTTCGGTCTGGCCATGATTGCCTATATCGCGGCAGCCGCTTTTTATCTGGGGTTGCTTATCTTTAAAAACAAGGTGGTGGGTCTGCTGGGCATGCTGTTCGCCACAGCGGGTGTGCTGGTACAGACGCTTGCGCTCGGACTGCGCTGGTATGAGTCATACAAGATGGGAATTGGCCACGCGCCGCTGACCAACATGTATGAATCATTAATCTTTTTCACCTGGTGCACCACTATCTTCTATCTGGTGCTGGAATATCGCTTCAAGACCAGAATCATGGGCGCCTTTGTCATGCCTTGTGTGGCGGTGGCCATTGCCTATGCATCGCTCTCCGTCCGTATTGACGACAAAATCAATCCCCTTATTCCCGCCCTGCAGTCCAACTGGTTGATTGCCCATGTGGTGACCTGCTTCATTGGCTATGGCGCCTTTGCCGTGGCCGGCGGACTGGGGATGATGTATCTGCTCAAGGATGCAGGCGATCAGAAAAAGAAGCAGTCATCCATGATGACGGCACTGCCCGCGTTACCGGTGATTGATGATCTCATTCACAAGACCATTATCTTCGGCTTTATGTGGCTTTCCGCAGGCATTATTACCGGTGCCATCTGGGCCAACGAGGCCTGGGGTTCCTACTGGAGCTGGGATCCCAAGGAGACTTGGTCCATCATCACCTGGTTTGTCTACGCGGGTACCCTGCATGCGCGCTTTACCCGCGACTGGCGCGGAAAACGTATTGCCTGGCTGGCTATCATCGGTTTCCTGGCTGTGTTCTTTACCTACTTTGGCGTGAATTTCTTCCTTTCGGGCCTGCACAGTTATGGCTCTGTATAAGGTATTGCCAGGAAGCCCGTCATGGGGAATACTTGACAAAATAAAAAACAGCGCGCTATATGGACAATACCTTTTAAATGTATTGGAATAACACCACATTTCTGTTGCATTGTTACATAACAATATACCCCCAAGGAGGCATACAATGAAAAAACTGGTCGTCTGTAGCATTTTGCTGGCCTTTTGCTGTGCGCCCTGTCTGCTGACAAGCGCGCAGGCCGCTGAAAAAGGTCCGGCGGAAATGGATCTGCTTGCCACAATGGACCCGACGCCCACCCCCAAGCCAGCTCATTTTCCCCATGCTGAGCATCAGTCACGCCTGGAATGCAAAACCTGTCATCATGGCAAAGATGCGGCTGGAAAGCAAATCGCCTATGTGGATGGGCAGAAAATCGAAAAATGCGAGACCTGCCATAACACCAAGTCCGGTATGCCTGAGCAGCTCAATACCTTCAAAAAGGCTGCCCATGCACTGTGCCAGAATTGCCACAAAAAGAATAACCCCAATCTGGCCAAATGCTCTGTATGCCATAAATAAGGCTGACGCAGTTTATCCTGCGATAGTTGCAATCAAAAAGGCTGCCCAATTGGGCAGCCTTTTTGATTGCTGATTTAGAGTAATTGTTTGCATGGTGCACCTCCTTTATAGAGTCGCCATGCACGAATTGTGTGGTCTAACGTGGTATTTTATATAAAGAAAGATTCCATCATCGGTACATCGGAGAGATAAGTGTCAATCCGT
>DAIODL010000065.1:0-9267 GCA_036746815.1 Desulfobulbus sp. | reverse complement strand
AGATTCTGAGCCTTTATTTATTTGAATTCCCTTATATTTTTATGGGACAGCAGTGTTCCATACTCTTCTTTATCCTCGCACGTTCCAGGATTACCACGTCGTCATTGCAAAGACTTGCGGGACAGACGAAAGCAAAAACACCATTTGCATACCAAGTGAAAAGTGGCGAGGGACCTCTGCCTGACATTGCCCTCATGTGCACAACAACCGGCTTTTCCCCAAGCCGCGTGTGCTTTTAATGGTGACAATACTCCGGATAATTTGCACGCAGCAGAGTGAAAACTCCGCGGACGACAATAGGTCCCTGCCTGGTGATGTCTACTAGTTCAGGGTTTAATATCCAGTTGGAAATCAGCCCGTGCACCATGGAAAAAATCGTAGTCGTGCCCGCATCAATGTCAAAATTTGGAGCCAGCTGCCCCCGTTTCACGGCATTGCGCAGCACGATCTGCACCCCCCGGAAGCGCTCCAGCCGCAGCTTTTGATGACGCAGGCGCAACACTTCGGTTTCCCGGTTAATTTTTTCCTGCGTAAACAGAATCTGAAACATCTGCTTCTGCAGAGGGTTCTTGTCCATGCAGCCTAAAAAAGACAGATACAGCTCTTCCAGTTTTCCCAGCGGATCAGGTTCATCCTCACTTTCGCTCGCTTCTGTAAGCGGTGTATAATACTCAAGAAACTGGTCCAGGAGCGAGTTCAGCAGATCGCCTTTGTTGGCAAAATGCCAGTAAATGGCTCCCCTGGTGACACCTGCTTCCACGGCAATATCCGTCAGCGAGGCCGTGGAAATCCCGCGCACGGCGAAAACACGCACTGCTGCGTCAATGATTGCCTTGCGTGTCTCCAGTGCTTCTTCCTTGGTCCTGCGTGCCATATATTCCCCCTTACTGCGGCCCTGCCAAAGTTTTCTTCTGTGGTTGTGTGGTCCGGCTCCAGCCTCCGCCCAAAGCCTTATACAGACTGATACGGTTGACCGCGGCCGCCAGTTGCAGTGACACGTAGTTACGGCGGGCGCTGTACAGGGAGCGCTGGGCATCAAGCAGCGTCAGGAAGCTATCCAGTCCCTGTTCATACCGTTGCCTGGCCAGATTGTAATAGGTCTGTGCGGCATCCAATTCCGCCTTTTGTGCAACCATCTGCTGTCCATAAGTTTCCCCGCCGACCAAAGCATCCGCCACCTCACGGAAGGCGCTTTGAATGGCATGCTCATAATTGGCGACGGAGATGTCCTTCTTGATTTTGGCCACATCCAGTTCCGCCCGCAGACGGCCGGCCGTAAAAATAGGCAGACTGATGCTGGGCGTGAACTCCCATACACCGGTGTAGTGGTCAAAAAGATGGTTCAGATCACTGCTCGCCTTCCCGGCAGTCGCCGTCAGGCTGATGCTGGGGAAAAAGGCCGCGCGCGCAGCCCCGATCTGGGCATTAGCCCCTTTCAGCGTATGCTCGGCTGCCTGCACATCAGGGCGTTGCAACAGCACCGTGGATGACAGATGCGCTGGAGGTGCGGCCAGTGTCAGCTGATTATCCAGCTGTTTGGGCGGTGTCTGCAGATTGGGCAATTTCGAACCAACCAGCAGGTTCAGGCTGTTCAAATCCTGAGCAACCTGACGCTGATACTGGGCCTGGTTGCTGCGTGCGCTTTCCAGACTGGTGCGGGCCTGAGCCAGATCAAGCTGCGTGGCTGCCCCCATCTGGGCCCGCTGCTGGGTCAATTGATAGGATTCATTTTCGTTTTTTAATGTATCCTCGGTGATGGCAAGCAGTTCCCGGTCCGTGATCCAGGTCAGATAGGCACTGGCCACCTCAGCAACCAGACTGATTTGAGCGCTGCGGTTGGTTTCCTCCATGGACAGATAATTCTCCAGAGCCTCATCCTTGAGATTGCGAATCTTGCCAAACAGATCAAGCTCATAGGAGGTCATGCCCACCGAGGCACCATAGGCGGTGCCGGTTCCATAGACGCCGCTTGCATACGCCCGCTGCCGGGTACCGTAGCCGCTGGCCGTAACCGTTGGCAAAAGTGCGGCCCGCTGGATGCGGTACTGTGCCTCATACTCCGCCACATTAAGGGCGGAAACCCGCAAGTTACGGTTATTGTTCAGGGCAGTCTGGATGATATGCCGCAACTGGGGATCCTGAAAGAAATCCTGCCATCCCAGATTCGCATCCACCACTTTGGCCGATTCTGTTGTTTTGCCACTGACTGCGGGCATCTGACCCGCCACCGGCAGATCGGGACGGGCATATTGGGGAGCCAGACTGCAGCCCCCGAGAAAACCGGCCAGCATGATGGCGGCCACATATTTCGACGTTGAGACCACCATCTTATGCCTCCTTGTTGGGTTCATCGCTTTCAATCACGAACCTTTTGGTTCTGAAAAGGCGCATAATCAGCACGAAAAAGAGCGGGATAAACAAAACACCCACAACCGTTGCCATGATCATACCGCCAAGAACGCCGGTACCAATGGCATGGCGGCTGTTGGCGCCGGCGCCGGTACTGATCGCCAGCGGCAGAACGCCCAGCATGAAGGCCATAGAGGTCATCAAGATGGGGCGCAGTCGCAGACGGCTGGCACGAATGGTTGCGTCCACCAGCTCCCGCCCCTTGTCGTACCGGGACTTGGCAAACTCAACGATCAGAATGGCGTTCTTGGCGGCAAGTCCCATGGTGGTCAGCAGACCGACCTGAAAGTACACGTCGTTGGACAAGCCTCGGAAATAGACAGACATCAGGGCACCAAGTACGCCTACAGGGACTGCCAGAATAACGGAGAACGGTACAGACCAGCTTTCATACAGGGCGGCCAGCGAAAGGAAGACCACCAGGATGGAGATGGCATACAGGGCAGGTGCCTGCGCACCGGCCTGCGCCTCCTGAAACGAGGCACCGGTCCATTCGTAACCTATACCTTTGGGCAGTTTGGAAACCAGCTGTGCGACAATAGCCATGGCCTCACCACTGGAATGCCCTGGGGCAGCCTCACCCACGATCTCCACAGCCGGGTTACCGTTATACCGTTCCAGACGCGGTGAGGACGGGCCCCAGTGCGAGGTGGAAAAGGTCGAGAACGGCACCATCTCTCCCTTGTTGTTACGCACATACCACAGGCCGAGATCTTCCTTGTTCATGCGGAAAGGCGCATCCGCCTGGATATACACTTTCTTGACACGCCCCTGATTGAGAAAATCGTTCACATAATACGGCGCCCAGGCCAGGGACAGTGTGGTGTTGATATCGCTGACCGAGAGCCCAAGAGCCATGGCCTTTTCATAATTGATATCCAGATTGAACTGGGAGGTGTCCTCCATACCGTTGGGACGCACCCGGGTCAGATTCGGATTTTTTGCGGCCATGCCCAGGAACGTGTTCCGGGCGGCTATCAGTTGATCATGTCCCAGCCCGCTTCGGTCCTCAAGGTAGAAGTCAAAACCCGTGGCATTACCCAGCGAAGGAATGGCAGGTTCGTTAAAGGGATAGATCTGCGCTTCCTTATTGCGAAAGAAGGCAAGCATGGCCCTGTTAATAATAGCTGAAACAGCCTGTTCCTTCTTCTTACGCTCACTCCAATCCTTTAATTTGCAAAAAACGATACCCATGTTCTGACCGGCACCGGAAAAGCTGAAACCGGAAACCGTAAACACAGATTTGATGTTGTCCTTCTCCCTGGTGTTGTAATACCCGCGTATCTCATCAAGCACCTTCTGCGTACGCGCCATGGTGGCACCAGAAGGCAATTGCACCAGGGTAATAAAAGCACCCTGATCTTCCTCCGGCAGAAACGAGGTGGGCAATTTGGCAAACAGGTAAATCGTGCCCGCAACGAGCAGGAGATAAATAACCGTGAATCGGCTGATGCGGCTAAGCACATAGGCAACAACGCTGCGGTAATCGTCCGCGCCTTTTTCAAAGGTGCGGTTGAACCAGCCGAAGAATCCGCGTTTACGCATCTTATGCCCCTTCTCCACGGGTTTGAGGAGGGTGGAGCAGAGGGCTGGAGTGAGAATCAAAGCTACCACCACGGACAGCAGCATGGCGGAAACAATGGTCAGGGAAAACTGCCGGTAAATGGCACCAGTGGAACCGCCGAAAAAGGCCATGGGGATGAACACGGCGGAAAGGACCAGCGCGATACCGATCAATGCGGGTGTGATCTGATCCATGGACTTGCGGGTGGCCTGTTTTGGCGGCAACCCCTCTTCCGACATGATTCGTTCAACATTTTCCACGACGACAATCGCATCATCCACCAGAAGACCAATGGCCAGCACCAGACCAAACATAGTCAGCGTGTTAACGGAGAAGCCAAAGACCGACATAATGCCAAAGGTACCCAGTAAAACGATAGGCACGGCAATGGTAGGAATAAGCGTTGCCCTGATGTTCTGCAAAAACAGAAACATGACAAAAAAGACGAGGATAATGGCCTCGACCAGGGTATGTACCACCTCTTCAATGGAAATTTTGATAAAGGTCGTGGTATCGTACGGATAAATCACCGACACGCTGGACGGGAAATAGGGCTTCATCTCGTCCACCTTGGCTATTACCCGCTGTGCTGTTTTCAGTGCGTTGGCGCCGGTGCCAAGCATAATGGCCATACCAGAGGCCGGCATGCCATTATAGGTGGTAAAGGAATCATAATTCTCACCACCGATCTCCACCCGGGCCACATCCTTCAAACGAATCTGCGAACCATCGGTGTTCACCTTGAGCAGGATATTGTTGAACTGCTCAACAGACGTCATTTTGGTCTGCGCCATCATGCTGTACGTAGTGGACTGGCCGGAAACAGAAGGTGTACCACCGAGGTTACCAACAGCAACCTGGTTGTTCTGAGCTTCAACAGCGTTTTTGACATCGCCAGGAGTGAGCTGGAAACTGTTCAACTTGTGTGGATCCAGCCAGATACGCATGGAATATTGGGCGCCAAAAACCTGCACCGAGCCAACACCGGGGACACGGCTGACCGGGTCACGCAGGGTGGACACCAGAAAGTCGGTCAGATCGTATTTATCCTTGCTCCCATCCTCAGAAATCAGACCCACGATCATAAGGAAGGTGGAGTTTGACTTGGTAACCTGCACCCCCTGCTGCTGCACATCCTGCGGCAAAAGGCTCAGTGCCTGCTGCAGTTTGTTCTGCACCTGCACCTGCGCGATATCCGGATTCGTCCCAGCCTCAAAGGTCAGGGTGGTGGTAAAGGTACCGTTGGAGGCACTTTGCGAGTTCATATACAGCAGATGGTCCAGACCGTTCATGTTCTGTTCGATCTGCTGCGTGACGCTGTCCTCAATAGTTTTGGCCGAGGCACCTGGATAGGTACCGGTAATCTTCACCGAAGGCGGCGCGATTTCCGGGTACTGGGCCACAGGCAGGTTGAGGATGGACAGCCCGCCTCCCAGCATGATAAGAATGCCAATAACCCATGCGAAAATGGGGCGATCAATAAAGAAACGAGACATGATTTACTCCGCTTTCGCTGGTTTTGCGGTTGAAGATGCGGGGGCATCTGTGGGCGCAGTTGCGGCAGCAGCCGCACTCTTGACCATCACTGGAGCGCCGGGACGGAATTTCTGGAATCCATCGGTAATTACCCGGTCACCGGGCTGCAATCCTTGCGTCACTACAATGCGGTCGCCCACATTCTGACCAGTGCGGATCGGATGGACTTCGGAGATGGACTCTTTGTTGGCCACCAGCACATAGGTCGCCCCTTTTTCATTATGCAACACACTGGAGGCGGGGATGAGTATGGCTGCGGGCTGGATACCCTTGTCCACCCGGGCACGCACAAACATACCGGGCAGCAGCTCGTTTTCAGGATTATTCACAATGGCGCGCAAAGTCACAGTTCCCGTATTCTGATTAACAGTGACATCAGAGAACTGCAGACTCCCCTGCTGGCTATACACGGAGCCATCATCAAGCACGACTGCAACCGGTGACTGCGGCTGCTCAACATCTTTGGCCTTTCCGGCCAAAATTTCTTTCTTCAGCTGCAGCATCTCGCTGCTGGACTGATTCACATCCACGTAAATGGGATTGAGTTGCTGAATGGTTGCCAGGGCAGTTCCCTGCTGGGCGGTAACCAGGGCACCCTCGGTAACCGAGGATTTGCCGATGCGACCGCTGATAGGCGCGGTCACCTTGGTATAATTGAGATTAATGCGTGCCGACTCCAGCGCAGCCTTGGCGCTGGCCACATCGGCTACCGCCTGTTTCCAGGCCGCTTCCATCTGCACCTGATCCAGACTGCTGACAGCTTTGGTTTTCACCAGGGCCCGGTAGCTCTCTGCCTTAATACTGGCAGACTTTTCCGCAGCCTCCGCTCTGGCCAGATTGGCCTTGGAGCTGTCATAGGTCGCCTGAAAAATGGCAGGGTCGATCTGATACAGCACCTGCCCTGCCTTCACCTCACCGCCCTCGGTGAACAGCCGTTTCTGGATGATACCGCCGACCTGGGGCCGTACTTCGGCAATCCGGTGCGGCACCGTCCGGCCGGGCAGTTCCACGGTCAGATCAACGGGCTCGGTTTTGACCGTGACCACGTCCACTTCTGCGGGTGGCATCTGCATCGCAGCCTTTTTCTCTGTCTTGCAGGCGGTCAGTGGTAGGCTGGCTACGAGAGCGACAGTCAGAAACACCAGTTGTGGACGCAACAATTTCATCATCTTCTTCCTCTTCAAGGTCAACAAGGCGCGTAGGGATTACGCACCGATTTATTCAGTTAAAAAAACGTGACCAAAATACATACATTCATGAATGTATGCAAGCATTTTATTGCCTCATGCGAAAATCTTCTGCCCCACAGTTAACCAATCTCAACTATCTGTTCTTTCATAACAATAAAGAATACGAGTGTATTGTCAGCATCCAGTTAACGGCCGCTCGACAGTAAACGCGCACACACCGGGCCGGCTACCACAACGAGCAGGAACCTGGCAACCTGCATGGACATCACGAAGGGAACATTCACCCCGGAGGTGGAGGTGGCAATAATAGCGATGGAATCCGCTCCACCGGGACTGGTAGAGAGAAAAGCGGTCAACGGATCGATGTCTGCGAAGACAACCAGAAGCACCGCAAAACCGCCACAGATGGCAAGTAATGCCAAAATGGATAATGCCACGCGGGGGAACACGTGTTTTGCATGGGCAATGACCTCCGGTGAAAAGCGCAGGCCAATACCCCAGCCAATGAGACCATAACTGGCGGCCAGAAGCGGCATGGGCAGGATCAGGTTCATTTTGAAGGCGAGGCTGGCAATCATTCCCATGGTCATGGGTATCAGCAGAGGACCACCGGGAATGCGGAACACCACACCCACAAGCACACCAGCAACAGCCAGAACAACTGTGCCCAGCGATTGGTACCACAGCGCAAGATCAGGCAGCCACACGGGCACATGTCCGGTACCCGTGGAACCGCCCAGAAACCGCGCCACCAGCGTTGCTCCCACTGTGCAGGCCACCACGCGGAGGTACTGCATAAAGGCCACCAGCCGCATATCCGCGCCATAGTCTTCCGATATCAGGGTCATGGCCGTCGCCGCTCCCGGCGAGGAGCCCCAGATTGCTGTCGTGCCCGGAAGAATGCCGGATCTGGCCATAAGCCATCCCAGAAAACTCGCTGCAACCAAGGTAGACAGCGTGCCCGCAAGAAAAACAGGCCAGTCGTGCGCGAGTTCACCGAGGCAGGAAAAAGGCAGAGATCCCGCGATCATGACGCCGACAATCCCCTGGGCTGCCAGAAAAAGCACACGGGCAATTGGCACCGCCGCGCCTCTGCCGGCCATAAAAATGGCGGCAATCATGGGGCCGAGCAGTAACGCCGCTGGCAGTCGCAGCCATGCAAACCCAAAGGCGAGCGCAAGCGACAGTACGAGTAAAATGACCCAGCGCCACGCGACCGGCCAGGACGCGAGCGTGGAGTATGTATAGGAACAGGTTTCAGGCCCTGTTTCAGGACAATGCGAGTTCATGGGAAGACACGACACGGGCAATACGAGGAAACACAAAAGAAAAGGCGAGGCGATGCATTTCCTCGGTGGTGGTGGTGGCGCAGCCATCTTCCACCACAACAACGTGATACCCCAGTTCCCATGCGTGGCGGGCGGTGGATTCCACACCAAGATTGGTGGCGATGCCCGCGATGACTACCGTATCAATTCCCCGGCGGCGCAGTTGCAGATCAAGGCCGGTCCCGGTAAAGGCGCCCCACTGATGTTTGATGATAACCAGATCGCCAGGCAGCACAACTCCATCAGCCAGCTCAGACCAATTCGCAGGCAATCCGTCTGGCGTCCTCCGTGCAGGCTGATCAGTCAGACCAGGCGGTGCATCGGCAAAATCAGCGGCCCAGCCTACATGCACGGGCACCACCAGTGCTCCTGCCGCGCGGAACCGGCTGGCCATGACCTTGCAGGTGGCAAGGACCTCACCAGCCGGACGGGGTTTGGTCGGCAAGGCAAGAATGCCCGCCTGCAGATCAATCAAAACAAGGGCGGAGCGCCCGGCAGCCAGGGTAATCATAGGCGGCTAATCCTTTGTGCGTACCATCTATTTTTCACAAAAAATAAAGATCTCTATGGCGTGAAAATATACTCAGAAAAATCAATGAAGGTAAAAGATAAGCATCTCTACTCAGGCGGCAATGCTCCAGAAGTTAAGCCGTGAAGAAAAGGCCAGTACCACAAAATCGCGCATCGCCGGAAGTGCTCCAAAACATGTAAACAATAAAGCCCACGGAATCACACGTCTTTCGTGGGCTGGAACATCGCAGTTGTTTGTGCTTATGCGTTGTGCGTTAATTTGTGATCGTAATCCGCCAGGGCGTTATACAGCGCTCCTACCGCCAGTTCAGCACAGTGGAAATGATCCGGCGGCAGGATTTCCAGGTAATTGGCCACATCCTCCGGGGTTATCTTCCAGGCATTGTCAATAGTCTTTCCCTCTGTCAGCAGAGAGACGGTATTGGCCGATGCTTTGGTATAGCGGCATCCCTTGATGCAAAAGGTGACAGTTTTCAGTGTCTTGTCTTCAACATCAATGAACATCTCTACCGTATCGCCACAGTCACCTGTGCGCGTGCCATGACCATCGGGATGATCCAGTTCACGACAGCGTTCGGAGTTCTTCACCATCGTATCGAAATGGCCCGAATATCGAGGAATGAATTGTTGCAATTCCATGTTTTCTGTTGCTCCGCGCAAAGTAACGCCAAGCTCCTCCTTTCTGTATAAAACGTTTTTTTACCGGTCA
>DAIODL010000064.1:0-9372 GCA_036746815.1 Desulfobulbus sp. | reverse complement strand
ATTGGTGGCCTCAAAGAGAAGGCACTGGCCGCTTTGCGGGCAGGTATCACTCATATTATCATTCCTTTGGAAAACGAGAAGGATCTGGTGGACATCCCTGAGGAGCTCAGAAAACAGATCACCTTCCATCCGGTGGGGCATATGGATGAGGTGATTGATCTGGCATTAGGGGATAAACTCGACGGGCAACCGGCCCCGAAGGGGCCTTCCCATAAAAAGAAAGGAGCCGCAAAGAAAAACAGGGTACAGCTCGGCAAGTAGACACTCTGAACAGGGAACTTTTTCCGGTTCAGCTGCGGCAGGGAGTCTTGGTGCATAGAGCCCTTTGTTCTCAGGCGGATTATTGATCCTATGCGTCGTCCTGTGCTGCTGTCGCTTATTTTTGGTGTTCTTGTCCTGGTGGGATTTGGCGTCTGGTACCTGTCGTATCTGGGAAGCGCTTCTCCGGGAACCGGGGACGTGGTTGTTACTATTCCCAAAGGCACGGGTGTGCGCGGCATTGGCCACATTCTGGGCAAAGAAGGGTTGGTGCCGGATGACGTTCGTTTCCTGTGCATGGCCTTCTTCAGCGGCAAATCTGGTAAACTCAAGGCCGGGGAATACAGTATTCCCAGGGGATTGACGCCACCGGCGGTCCTGAAGCTGTTGATTGAAGGGGTAACCCTGCGCCATCATATCACCGTGCCGGAAGGGCTGACCATGGAGGAAATCGCGGACATCTTTGCCCGTGATGGCTGGATCCATAAGGACCGGTTTTTACAGTTGGCGCATGATCAGAACTTTATTCATCATCTGGGGTTGGACGTTCCAGATCTGGAAGGCTATCTCTTCCCGGAAACCTATACCCTGGCCCGTAATGAAGCGGATGAGGCAGCCGTACTGCGGCTGATGGTGGGCCGGTTCAATACCGTGTGGAAGGAACTGGGGGCACCGGAGAAGGCTGAGGGGCTGGACAGCCGGCAGCTGCTCATTCTCGCCTCCATGGTGGAGAAAGAAACCGGAGCCTCTCAGGAGCGGCCCCTGGTTGCCCGGGTTTTTCTGAACCGGTTGCAGCGCAGAATGCGGTTGCAGTCGGACCCCACCGTTATTTACGGCATTCCCCATTTCAACGGCAATCTCACCAGGGCTGATCTGCAGCGCCCCAGCCCGTACAATACCTATGTCATTCCCGCTCTGCCTGCAGGCCCAATCTGCAATCCCGGCCGCGCTGCCTTGGAGGCGGTGTTGCATCCGGCGGACTCATCGGCCCTGTATTTTGTGTCCAGGAAAGACGGAACCCACCAATTTTCCAACAATCTGGATGATCATATCCGCGCGGTGCGGCAGTATCAGCTGAATCGCTGACCTCCCTGGGGTGATCGGGCAGGTCTCAAAAAAATTTTTGGAAAAAGAGAATTGTGACGCATTCTTTTCTTATCAAAATTTTGCAGAAAATGATTGTAAGGGGTCATGACAGCATCAATTTCCTTGTTTTTCCTTTTGAGTGTGGTAAGGTCGCGACCAACAGTAGAACATGCACTTCTTCTGTGAAGTTAAACTTTTGAGTATCGCATCGAATTCAGGGGGATAGCGCGTTGAAGGGGGCATGGGCAATTATTCAGCCCAAACAAGGAGTAGGGTCCACATGTTGACAGGAACAGTGAAGTGGTTTAACGAAGCAAAAGGTTTTGGTTTTATCGAGCAGGAGTCTGGCAAGGATGTTTTCGTCCATTATTCCGCTATCAGCGGTTCTGGATTCAAAACCCTGAACGAAGGTGACAAGGTTCAATTTGAGATTGTTGATGGCCCCAAAGGACCGGCTGCCGCCAACGTCACCAAACAGTGATTGACCAGGTTCATTCTCGCCCGGCAGGTTTTTTCCTGCCGGGCTTTTTTTTTGTGTACGGGTGGTCCGGCAGTCATTCCACCGGGCAGTTGACTTCTGTTCTTGGCGCCGCAGAGGCCAGGATACTTTCCACAGGGACCCTATGGTGAACATCGCTCTTGTACAGACAAATCCGGTTATTGGCGCTTTTGAGCGGAATCTCCGTCAGGTGGAACACTGGATCGAACGCGCACGTCAGGCGAAGTGCCAACTGGTAGTTTTTCCTGAATTGACGCTGTGCGGATATCCTCCGCAGGATCTGCTGGAGCGGTCCGCCTTTCTGGAAGCGCATGACCGTGTCCTGGAAGAATTGATTCACAAGGTGCAGGATATCACCTGCATCATCGGGGCACCGGAGCCGCGGCAGGGCGCGGGCAAACCTCTGTATAATTCGGCACTGGTGCTGGAATCCGGTCGAGTGGCTTTTCGGGCCCGCAAACAGCTCCTGCCCACCTATGATGTTTTTGATGAAACCAGGTATTTTGAGCCGGGCTTGGGTTCAACCGTTTTCCCGTTTCAGGGGTTGCGCCTCGGTCTTAACGTCTGCGAGGATATCTGGTGGAGCGGTGATAACTATGCCGTCAACCCGGTGGCAGACCTCATGCGTGATAACGGTCAGCCCGACTGCCTGATCAATATTTCCGCCTCGCCGTACTATTATGGTAAGCTGGCGGAACGGCAGCAGGTGTTTGCCTCGCTCTGCCGCGATCATCATCTGCCGCTTTTGTATGCCAATCAGGTGGGCGGGCAGGATGGCCTTATTTTTGACGGCCATTCCATGCTCATGAACGGGCAGGGTGAGCTGATCCGTCTTGCCGCCGGCTTTGACGAGGATATGCTGGTGGTGAGCAGTGATCAGTGGGGCCAGGGAGAGGCGATTACTCTTACCGACAGCGTGGCAGATGTGGAAAAGGCCCTGGTGCTCGGCGTGCGCGACTATCTCCACAAAACCGGTTTTACCAAGGCCGTGCTGGGGCTTTCCGGCGGCATTGACTCGGCGGTCACCGCGGTTATCGCCTGCAAGGCGCTGGGGCCGGAAAACGTGCTTTGCGTGGCCATGCCCTCGCCCTATACTGCTGATTATTCCGTGGAAGACGCCCATACCCTGGCAGCTAACCTGGGCTGCGGTTTCACCAAAATCAGTATTGCCGGTGCCATGGAATCTTACCGGCAAAACCTGGATCCGCTTTTTGCGGGCATGGCCGAGGACACCACCGAACAGAACATCCAGGCCCGCATCCGCGGCAACCTGCTCATGGCGCTTTCCAATAAGTGCCGGAGGCTTTTGCTCTCCACCGGCAACAAGTCGGAAATGGCGGTGGGCTACTGCACCCTGTACGGCGACATGAGCGGCGGACTCGCTGTTATTTCCGATGTGCCCAAGGTCATGGTGTATCAGCTGGCGCGGCTCATCAACGAGGAGCGCGAAATTATTCCCGAGCGCATTATCACCCGGCCGCCCACCGCGGAGCTCAAGCCCGACCAGTGCGACCAGGACGATCTACCCCCCTATGAGGTACTGGATGTGGTACTGCATCAGTATCTGGAAGAACAGCGCAGCATCGAGGAAATCGTGCAGAATGGTTTTGACCCGAAGGTGGTGCGGGATATCGTGCGCCGCGTCAAGCTGAACGAATACAAGCGCAAACAAGCTCCGCTCGGCATCAAGGTGACCAGCAAGGCCTTTGGTTCCGGCCGCCGTTATCCGGTGGTGCAGGGGTTTGTGGAATAATCCTGCGCCCCCTTTTTGTATGCTGGTCACAGGCTTATTTTGACGTCATCTGGCCAGTTTTGTACGTTGTGAGTTTTTTCCGTTTTTGTTGACAACCACTTTCTGACCACATGTCCCTGTCCGCCCGTCCATCGATCCGTCTGATTCTCTTTATACTGGCCATGGTGCTCCTGGGCGTACTTTTGGTCTACCGTGAGCGGTCTGTCAAACGGCCGTCCGAGATCAAGGTGACCACGGCGGGCACTGTGGATATGTGCCTGAGTTGCCACAATAAAGAGCATCTTGATGGCGCCCACGATGGGCTGGTGATCGGGTGCGCGCCCTGCCATCTGGGTGATCCGCTGGCCATTGACAAGGACAAGGCGCATAAGGGCATGGTGAAAAATCCCGGTGACCTGCGGGTGGTGGAGAAAACCTGCGGCGTGGAGGGGTGTCATCCGGCGGATATCACCAAGGTCAAACATTCGCTCATGGCCACGAACCGTGGCATTATCTCGACCCTGCTTTATTACTGGGGTGAGCGGGACAGCCAGAATGCGGATGTTACCGTGGAAGAGCTTCTGAAAACCGGGGAAACTTCACTTGCCCTTGACTACTACCGCAAGCTCTGCGCCACCTGCCATCTGTGGAAGCAAAAAAATGATCTGCCCGGCGCGCCGGCTTTTTTCAATGAAAAAGGGGGCGGTTGTTCCGCCTGCCACTACATCCTGCCGCCGGGAACGCCCCAGAACACCACGCTGCATCAGCTGTCGCCCAGCGAGCAGAAAGAAGCCGACAAAAACCGGCCGCATCCCATGGTAGTCAAACAGATTCCCGAAGAAAACTGTATCCGCTGCCACAATCGTTCCGGCCGTATCGGGTTGTCCTACATCGGCGTGTTTGAGGCGGAAGGGTACGGCACACCTTATGAAAAGGGGCACCTCTCCTCGCACAAGCTGCCGGGCGACAGTTTTTATCTCAAGGTGGCGCCTGATATCCACCACGTGAAAAACATGGCCTGCATTGACTGTCATACGCGGGATGAAATCATGGGGGATGGCACCAGTCACGCCCATTACGAACAGCAGCTGGAGATTACCTGTCAGAGCTGCCACAGCAAAACTCCGGGGCTCACCAGCAAACAGCATCAGCTCAACAATGTGAACAGGGAAGGGGACAAATTTGTGCTCACCGGGAAGATCGACGGTAAAAAACATCCCCTTGATCAACCGCTTGCCCAGGCCTGCCAGGCCCCGTTCCATAAGCGGCTTACCTGCGTGGCCTGCCATTCCACCTGGGTGCCGCAATGCTATGGCTGCCATGTCAAACGGGATAAACGCGATACGCACCTGGATAAACTCACTCTGCAGGAAACCGAGGGCTGGTGGGAAGAAGGGCGTTCTTATATCCGCTACGAAAAGCCTATGCTGGCCGTGTGGGGCGATGAGGTGGTGGTGGTGACACCCGGCTGCCAGGATGTGGTCACCCTGATCAACAAGCAGGGGAAAAACGAGGGCGGATTCAACCGCTTCACCATGGCTGCCATCAATCCGCATACCATTCAGGCCAAAGGGCGGGACTGTGTGGATTGCCATGCTTCACCCAAAACCGTGGGATTAGGAGAGGGCACGGTGTCCAGGAAGAATGGGAAATGGCACTTTACGCCGGTGGACAGAGGCGTGCCCACCGAACATGGTGTGACGCCGGGCCTGGACCAGTTCGTCACCATTGACGGCACACCGCTTCAGCATGGTTCCCGTAAGGATCTGCGGCCTTTTAATGGCGATGAGCTTGGCCGTATCCTGCGGGTAGGGTTGTGCCTGCAATGTCATAAACAAGGAAACGATCCCGTCTATCTTCATTATGATGCAAAGCGGCCCTGTCCAGTTTTTACAGAACCGTAAAATTTTTCTTCTTATAAGTATTTTTTTACGTCTCGGTGAGATTTCGCGGGCCGTTTTTTTTCGGTTTGTTACAGTAACAGCAATGTGGTCATGGCACGATGTAACTGCTGTGGCCGAAAAATGTTTGCTCAGGAAAGGAGTGTTGCGAGGATGTTGTCTGAAAAGTTTGTGCTGGCAGATCGAGTGTTGCAAGTAGCCCCGTCTCCGACGCTTGCGGTGAATGCCAAGGCGAAGGCGCTTAAGGCTGCCGGTGCGGATATTTTGAATTTCAGCGTGGGGGAACCGGACATGCCGACCCCGCCCCATGTCTGTGAGGCCGGGAAGAAAGCCATTGATGACGGGCATACCCGTTATACGCCGGTGCCCGGCATTCTGGAGTTGCGTGAAGCCATCTGTGCGAAATTGAAACGTGATCAGGGGTGGGACTACGACATTGAGCAGGTGCAGGTGAGTTGTGGTGGTAAACATGGTCTCTATAACGCCTTTCAGGCGATCATCAATCCGGGCGACGAAGTGCTCATTCCCGCTCCCTACTGGGTTTCCTATCCGCCCATGGTGCAGCTGGCCGGTGGTACGCCGGTGATTGTGCCTCTTGATGAAGAGCACAATTTTGATCTGGATCCCGAGGTACTGGCTTCCTTTGTGACTCCGAAAACAAAGGCGATTGTGCTGAACAGCCCCTCCAATCCCACGGGCTCGGTTTTTTCAGAGAAGTCGCTGGCCGCTGTGGCCAAACTGGTCTACGACAACGGCTGGCTGGTGATCACTGATGATATGTATGAGGAAATTACCTATATTGAGGGGAAACTGCCGCATATTCTCCATGCCGAGCCGCGGCTCAAGGATCAGGTACTGCTCTCAAACGGTGTGTCCAAGTCTTTCTCCATGACCGGGTGGCGTATCGGCTGGTCGGTGGGGCCGCTTGCGATCATCAAGGCAATGAACAAAGTACAGAGCCAGTCCACTTCCAATCCGGCGGCTCCGTCGCAGTATGCCGCTCTGGCGGCGCTGACCGGGCCCCAGGATTTTCCGCGGCAGTCGCGGGCTGCATTCTTGCCCCGGCGCGAGTTCTTCGTGCAGGCGTTACGTGATCTGCCCGGGGTGAGCTGTGTCAACCCCATGGGTGCCTTTTATGTGTTCCCCAACTTTTCCAGCTATTACGGAAAATCCTTTAACGGCAAGGTGATTGACGGTTCTGTGGCCCTGGCGGATTATTTCTTAAGTGAAGCCAAGGTGGCATCGGTTCCGGGAGCGGCCTTTGGCGCAGACGCGTTCATACGTTTTTCCTTTGCTACTTCCCTTGATATCATCAAAAAAGGTATGGAGCGGATTGCGACCAGTTTGCGTGCCTTGCAGTAAGCAGCCTCTGTCGTCAGACAGAATAAAAAAGGATGGAACGGTTCTCCGCTTCATCCTTTTTTTTATGAAGAAAATATGATGCCGGCAGTTGATTAGGAGGTGGCCTGTTTGGGCGCGATTTCCTCGGCAATTTTGCGTTCCAGAGAGCTCTTGGCGTACAATCCCTGGAGTTTCCAGGGGGAAGAAAGGCAACCGTGTCCGAGATGGTTTTGCGCCACCACCTCACAGAAATGGAGGAATTCCGACATCAGGCGGGTGATGACCTTGTCCTTATGCTGAATGATCCATAGCTGCCGGCTCATGTCGATACCTTCGATGGGGAGCAATTTCAGCCAGCCCTCTTCTGCCTCACGGCTGACCGTGAGCATGGAGAGGC
Organism: Desulfobulbus sp.; assembly: GCA_036746815.1. Lineage (GTDB taxonomy): Bacteria > Desulfobacterota > Desulfobulbia > Desulfobulbales > Desulfobulbaceae > Desulfobulbus. The sequence goes on along the minus strand of DAIODL010000064.1, from coordinate 2,158 downwards.
AGGCCGCCCCCACACCCGATTCCACCGCTTTTTTGATGGCTTCGGTATGCCCGGTTTTGGTGACAATCTTCAGTTGCGAAGCGTATCTGCCAAGTTTTTTGGTGAAGATTTCTGCCGTTCCAGAACCTTCCTCGCGCATGACCCAACTGGTTGACTTGAGATCATCGGGGATAATAAAGCTGTCCCGTTTAGCCAACTGGTGGCTGGGATTGACAACGATACCAAGTTCGTCCTCAAACCAGGGCGTGGCCACGAGTGAATCCACATTGATGTCGCCCTCGACAAACCCCAGATCTGCCTGCCCGGTGGCCACCAGCTTTTCGGCGCTCATAGTGTTCACCACCAGCATGTTGATATGTGCCTCCGGGTACAACCGCATGAACGTACCAATGAGGTAGGGGAGTACATAGTTGCCAATGGTTGAACTGGCCACAATCTCCAGCACGCCGGCAACCATGTTCTGTTGTTCGGTGAGCGCGGTTTCTATATTCGCTACCTGGTGCAGGATGTTTTTGGACAGCGGGAGCAGATAGCGTCCCCGGTCGTTGAGCAGAAGGCTTCGTCCGTGGCGGTCGAAAAGAGGGCCACCGAGTTGATTTTCCAGTTCGCCCAGGGCCATGCTGACTGCTGATTGCGTTAAAAGTAATTTTTTGCTGGCTCGGGTCACCTGCTGGGTCTCGGCAACGGCAATGAAAATTTCGAGTTGTCTAAAAGTGATCGCCATGAACTTTCTTGTATCAGTTATGTTGAATGGGAATATGATTAAACTTGAATAATATAAATTACCACTTGAACGGAATAGGTCAATATTAGTGGTCTTTTTTTTGTCTCACGATGCCGTTTTTTTGTCGATTATCGAGAATTGATTCGGTATGTTAATTCTACTTGACGGGCCAGTGTGTTTCCGTTATTTAAATAAGCTCGCCTTATTGAAAATATCAGTTAGATTGATTTTCAGCTTTTGATAGTCGGAGAGGGAATATGGACCCAGTGGTACAAACCAATATTTTATATATCACATTATTCCTGATTGGGGCGCTATTGTTTGGTTTCGGACCGATCATTATTGTCAAGCTGTTAAGTCCCACCTCACATACCAGGCAAGTTGTCGGGCATACGTCACAGCTCATTGAGTGTGGCATGGAGCCCATCGGCAGTGCCTGGATCCGTTTTGGAATTATCTATTATTTATATGCCTTGATTTTTCTGGCTTTTGACGTGGATGTGCTGTTCCTGTTTCCAGTGGCTGCGGTCTATAACAACCCGCAACTGGGCGTGCAGGCGTTTGCTGAGGTTATTCTGTTTGTTGCCATTCTTGTTCTGGCTGTCGTCTACGCGTGGCGTAAAGGAGTGTTTTTGTGGGAGAAGAAATCGTACCTACGTCAGTAGTGCAATTTGCCAAGCTTGATGATCTGCTCAATCTTGGCCGTGCCAATTCGTTGTGGCCGATGACCTTCGGTCTGGCCTGTTGCGCCATTGAAATGATGTGCACCGGCGGTTCCCGCTATGATATTTCCCGCTTCGGCGCGGAGGTATTTCGTCCTTCGCCCCGTCAGAGCGATATCATGATCGTGGCCGGCACCATTAACAAGAAAATCGCTTCAGCGGTGCAGACACTCTACGATCAGATGCCTGAGCCCAAATGGGTCATCGCCATGGGAAACTGCGCCATTTCCGGCGGCCCCTTCAAGGTAAAGGAAAATTACAATGTGATCGAAGGGGCAGATAAGCTGTTTCCCGTGGATGTGTACATTCCCGGTTGCCCGCCCCGCCCCGAAGCGCTGCTTGAAGGGATCATGACCTTAGAGGAAAAGATTACCGGCAAACGTCGTTGGCCGCGGAGACAACCGGAGAATAGGTGAGAGAGGGCATGGGACTACAAGAAACGACAGTACAGGCTCTTTGTGCGGTTCTGGGCGAGGGGACGGTGACGGCTGCAGAGGGTGCGTTGACCTCTCCCGGTGTGCATGCTACGGATTTCTCGAAACACGGGTTTCATATTGAAATGCTGTGCCGCCCGGAAGATGTGGTCACTGTGGCTGAAACTATGGATAAGGAAGGGTATTTTCTGGAAGCCATTACCGGTGTGGACTGGCTCAAAGAAAAACAGTTGGAAGTAATATACAATTACAACCGCCTGGTAGGCGAGCATCTCCGT
>DAIODL010000063.1:0-9393 GCA_036746815.1 Desulfobulbus sp. | reverse complement strand
CAGCGACCGCAAAACATCGCGTTTTCTGCGCACCATCCTGCCCGCCAATCTGCCCCCTGGGCGGTATCAGCTGCAGCTCACCTTCTGCAACCGTCCCTTTGAGCACATGCCGGAAACCACGCTTTCCAATCCCATTGAGGTGGTGCGCTAAAAACGCACCATTCTCTCATCCCACACGCATACCCGGGGGAACTGGGGGTAACGCAGGAAATCCTCCCCACGCCTTGTATTATACCGCACAGCTCGCTCTGCCCGCATTGCCCACGGACAGCCTGGTACATAGGTTGCATAAACCAACATGTATAAGGAAAATACCATGTTCAAAAAAAGCTGCGGTATGAACACAACAACTTCTTTAAAAAACGCGGTCTGGATTGATTTGGGTCAGAGCGACTATGCGGCCATGTTCCATGTGCAGCAAATCCTGCATGAAAAGCGGAAACAGGGCAGCATTCCCGACACCGTGCTCCTGCTGGAGCATACCCCCTGCATCACCATTGGCAGCGGCGGCGGCCTTGAGCATCTGCTTGCAGACAACTCGGTACTCAAAAAAAACGGTATTACCGTGCACAGGACCACAAGAGGCGGGGATATCACCTACCACGGTCCCGGCCAGCTGGTCTGCTACCCCATCCTTGCCCTGGAAGGCGCGGAACGCGATCTCCATGCGTATGCCCGGAAAATGGAGGAGGTTATGATCCGCACGGTACACGCCTTTGGCATTACCGCCGGCCGCAAGGCCAAATATCCCGGGGTGTGGGTGGGAAACGCCAAAATCGGCGCCATGGGTATTGCCGTGCACCACTGGGTGGCCATGCACGGAATCGCGCTTAATGTGTGTACGAATCTGCACCATTTTTCCTTTATCGTACCCTGCGGCATCACCACCAACGGGGTGACCTCCATGACCAAAGTCCTCGGGTATCCGGTGGATCTCAGCGCCGTGCGCAGGGAGATGCGTAAACAATTTTCCGAGGTGTTCCAGTGTTCGCTGACAGACGGCAACCTTACGCAACTCATAGGGGAGGAAGAACTTGAAACGACCTGACTGGCTGGTACTGCCGGCCCCCAAGGAAGATGATATGCAGCGTATCCAGGTCCTGCTGGACAAGGGGCACCTGCATACCGTCTGCGAAAGCGCCCACTGTCCCAACATGGGGGAATGCTTTGCCCACAAAACCTGTACCTTCATGATTCTTGGAGACGTGTGCACCCGCAACTGCGCTTTTTGTGCGGTCACCCATGGCCATCCCGCACCACCGAATCCGGAGGAACCGCGCATGGTCGCCCTCACGGTTCATCAGTTGGGCATCAGGCATGTGGTGGTGACCTCGGTGACACGTGATGATCTCCCGGATGGCGGCGCCGGCCAATTTGCCGCCACTATCACCGCCATCAAAAAGGAAAACCCAGGCGCCACGGTGGAGGTGCTCATTCCCGATTTCAAGGGACAGGAAAAACCGCTTGCGCAGGTGATGGCAGCATCGCCGGAGGTGATCAACCACAATGTGGAAACCGTGCCCCGGCTGTATGCGTCGGTGCGGCCTCAGGCCGTGTATGCCCGGTCACTGGAGCTGTTGCACCGAGTGGCGGTGGCTGGCGGGAACAGGCGCATAGCCACCAAATCCGGGCTCATGCTCGGCCTGGGGGAAAAAAAGGAAGAGGTGATTGAAACCATGAAGGATCTGGTGGCCGCGGGCTGCGAGATCCTGACCCTGGGCCAGTATCTGCGCCCTTCGCCCCAGCATCATCCGCTGGTGGAATACGTGTCTCCCGAGACGTTTGCCCAACTGGCGGATATCGGCAAGGAGCTGGGATTTGTCCAGGTGGTGGCCGGCCCCCTGGTGCGCAGCTCCTATCACGCGGCCGACAGCTTTGCCGCCATCGCGGCACAGAAGTGCTGAGCGCTTTATGGGAGAGGCGTGCACGCAGACCGGGGCCATCCGCATCACCCTGATTGCCAATGCCGGTATTCTGGTGGAATACAACGAGGTTGGCTTCCTGGTTGATGGAATCCACACCGCGGACGATCCTCCGTTCAGCCGGGTGTCCGAGGCGGATCTTGCAGCCATGCGGCAGGGCGTGCCCCCCTTCACCCATCTGGACTATCTGCTCTTCACCCACGAGCATGGTGACCACTGCTCACCGCAGGACGTGCTGGCCCATATCTATGCGCGGCCGGTGCAGGGAATTTTTCTACCGGATGCGGCGCACGGCTCAGAAGAACTGGCCCGCCTGCTCCGGCACATCCTGAGGCTGGGTATCCCCCACTGGAACCTGGGGCTTGAACCGGGAACCTGCCGACGGATTTCCCTCACCAGCCACCTGCAGGTCACCGTCATCGGCACCCGCCATACGGGGCCACAGTACCAGGAAGTGCGCAATGACTGCTTTCTCCTGGAACTGGATGGCCGCACCCTGCTCTTCACCGGAGACGGCGACCATGTGTGGGACTATTACGCACCGGCCCTGGCCGGGAGGATTGTGGATGCCGTCTTTGTCAACCCTCTGTTTTATCATCACAAAGAAGGACAAAAAATTCTCCGCGAACTCTTCCGACCCCGCCATGTGCTGATCTACCATCTGCCTTTTCCCCAGGATGAAACCCTGCGCCTCACGGCCATGGTGCACCGTGACAGAGAACGCTTCGCCACTCCCGCCACCCGGGTGTACATCCTCAACCAGCCATATCAGTCACTTCTTCTGCCACCGGCGCCAGCAGCATAGACAGGCGCAATCCGGCTACCCTCCCCGCCTCTGCCGCTCCCATTGGCCGCGCTTTTCCAGAGCGGACCTCCATCATGCCCAGCATCGGGCACTGTTCTGAAATAAAACAGTTGCCTACAGAATTGGTGTTCAATTTTCGATCAGTAGCAGTACGCCGGCAACCACTGTTTCATACAGGAAATGACCGGGAACCGCACAACAAACACGGTATGATGTAACTATATGTAATTACTATGTTTATCGTGTAGAAATGTCTCTACTGCCGCTCTTTCCTCCGATCTGGGATCGGGCATGTTACTTGCTTTTCTTCAGATAGGTCATCCTGTTCATCCCCGGAAAGCCGGGGCGGGCAAACAAGTAATCAAGCATCATCAAAGCACAAAGGAGTTAATATGAACTCAGCCGAAAAAGCCAGCAGGGCGCTCTCATTTTTACATAAATATTCCGCCAAGGAATATGGCAAGTATCTGGAACTGACCAAGCAGCTCTCCTCCGCGGGCCCCTTGGATCACAAACAACTGGAACTGATTCTGGTCGCCTGTGCGGTGATGTCGCAATGTGAGATGTGCGTCGCCCTGCATACCGAAGCCGCCGCCGCCCAGGGCGCCACCCGTGAAGAAATTCTGCAGGCCGCACTCATGGCTGTGGCTATGGGCGGTTCACCCAAGCTGATGTATATGTCTTATGTGTATGAAGCCCTGGAAGACCTGTTCGGTTGATTTCTTGCAACCGCGGCCAGGCGCGTCACCCACCCTCTGCACCGGGAACAAACCCCGGGGGAGGATGGGTGATTTTTCTTCCCGCTGTCTGAAAAAAGTTGTTCCTCCCACCAAAAAAGGCTGTTCCCCGCGAATGGGGAGCAGCCTTTTTTCTTTCCTGGTGCAGCTGTGACAGACGTATCAGCGCAGAACGCCTCTCTTTTCAGGCAAACAGGGTGTCGCCGCTGACATTGCCAAGTCCGGGATGGCGATCAAAGCGAACCACACCCACGGCAATATCGCTGCCCACCGCCTCCGCGATGAGAGCCGCCCCCTTATTGCCAAAACCGCCGCACAATTCAATTGCCTTGATTCCTTCGTGCTGGACCAGTTCCCTGGCCGTAGCCGCAGCCTGGGCATAATCCTTCACGCCCACAGCCAAAAGATGTACCATGGGGGTTTCAACCCACTGCCGGTGCCTGGCGGGATCGGCATTGGGCGCGATGAAAATAAAAGCCGCTTTCAGAATATCAGCCATACATGTTCCTCCTTGATCGTGGTGTGTACACGGAAAAAATGCAATTCCCCGCCCGCGCCGCTGGCCGGTCGTGTCAATCCCTGCCCGTTTCCTGGAACGGACGGACAAAGATACCCCGTTGCTGGGCCAGATCCATGACCCTGGGGATATCAACCACCAGCGGTCCCCGGGTGGAGAAGCGGATGGAAACCTGACGGTCGCGGCGCACCTCAATCTCGCGTTCGCCGTCCACGGCAATGATACAGGGATGCTCTCCGATGACCACAGCATCGCCCGGAGCGAGCCGCGTCTCCCCGGTGATGATAACCGATTCGATCAGTCCCGGGCCAATGGGGGCGGTGACGATTTTCCACTCTTTTTCCCCTTTGGAGACACCTTCTTTTCCCAGCGTCAGGTGCAGTCCCTGATGATCCCTGGCCCCAATTGTATGCAGCTGGCCGCCAATGGATGACAGGCCAATGCTTGCAGGTGAGCAGCGGGTCAGGAAGATCTGCGATACCTGGTCAAGGCTCCAGATGGCCTTGGAACCGATGAAGGTGTCGGTATGCACGGCGGCATCGATCAGGGCGATATCCAGGGTCACGCCCTCTTCGTCGCAGATTTCGAGCCGGGGAGCGCGAAAGCAACCTTCCTCCGGACGGATCTGGCCGGAGGCGATAAGTCCTCCGGCCAGTCCGATAATGGTCGCTTCCATCATGTACGGAAACACATTATTGGTTCCCGTGGAAACCGGTATCATCGGTATCGCCGGGTTCCCCTTGGCCACCGCCCTGCTGGTGCCGTCACCCCCGAGAACAAAAAGACAGGAGGCACCCGCCTCAGCCATGAGACGGGCAGCCTCTGTGGAATCATCCTGGGTGTTTTCAGCGCACATCCGGGCAGATTCCAAGAGAATGGAGGTATGAACACCTTCATGGGCCCGGGGCACAATGTGATAGTAATCGGGCATGAAGAGCACCCGCTCCACACCGGTTTGGGCAAGGCCCACCAGAAGGCGCCGCACGATGCGGACCTTTTCCTGATTGTCAAAAACACTGCCATGGGCGACCAGGCGGCGAATATCCTTCCCGGAAATCGGGTTGGCGATGATACCGACGGTTTTCATAAGCCTTGTGTAGCGTTCTTTTTAAGGTTACGCGCGCAGTTTCTGCACGGCGGCGATGATATCCTTGGCGTTGGGTATAAAGGCCTGCTCCAGTGGCGTCGAGAAAGGAACCGGCGTAAAGGGAGCACCAATGCGGATAATGGGCGCATCCAGGTAATCAATGGCCTCCTCAGCCACCTGAGCGGCGATCTCGGCACCGGCGCCGCCCTTTTTCACCGCTTCATGGGCCACCACCAGGGCATGCGTTTTTTTCACGGAATTAACGATGGTGTCCGTATCCAAAGGCGATATGGTCCGCGGGTCAATGACTTCCGCGCTGATGCCCTGCTCGGCCAGAGTCTTGGCTGCGTCCAGGGCCTGGTAGACCATATTGGAAAGAGCGACAATGGTCACGTCCGTGCCTTCCCGGCAGATATTGGCCTTGCCAAAGGGAATAGGACCGGGGTTGTCCGGAAACTCGTCCTCCACGCCATAGAGCACCTTGTGCTCCAGAAAAACCACCGGATTGTCATCACGGATGGCGGTCAAAAGCAGCCCATAGGCATCCGTGGGTGTAGCGGGCATGGCCACCTTCAGCCCGGGCACGTGCATGAACCAGGCCTCAAGAGACTGCGAGTGCTGGGCGGCGGCGCCCTGACCCGCACCCTGAGGCGCCCTGACCACCATGGGAATGGTGGTTTTGCCACCGAACATGTAGCGCATCTTGGCAGCCTGGTTGAACAGCTGATCCATGGCAACGCCGACAAAGTCCACAAACATCAGCTCGCACACCGGCCGCAGACCGACCGCGGCAGCACCGGTGGCCGCACCGATAATGGCGCTTTCCGTGATCGGGGTATCGCGTACCCGTCTTTCCCCGAACTTCTCAAACAGCCCCTTGGTTACACCAAAACAACCTCCAAACTGGCCAACATCCTCACCAAAAATCAGGACATTGGGATCACGTTCCATCTCATCGCGCAGGGCATCATTCAAGGCCTGCATATATGTTTTTTTTGCCATGTCATCCTCCAGAACAAGTAAGTGTCAGATACGTATGAATCGATTGTTTTACCCTTTGCCCGATCAGGCATACACATCCTCAAGCACCTCGGCAGGTTCCGGCAGCGGGCTTGCTTCGGCAAAGGCTATGGCATCCTGCAGATCCTTGTTCACCTGGTCATTGATCGCCTCGAGTTCCTTCTGCGTAAGCATGCCGTTATCCAGCATTTTTGAGGTAAAACGGGGAATAGGATCCTTTTTCATCCATTCTTCCACCTCGCTCTTTTTCCGATAGACACAGGGATCACCCTCGAAATGGCCGCGCCAGCGATAGGTCTTGCATTCAATCAACGACGGCCCCTCGCCCTTGCGGGCACGGTCCACCGCGGCACTGATTGCCTCATAAACGGCGATGACGTCGTTGCCATCCACCACCACCCCCGGCATGTCATAGCCGGCGGCCCGGTCGGCGATATCCGTGATGGCCATGGACTTGCTGGTGGGGCAGGAAATGCCGTATCCGTTGTTTTCGTTGACGAAAATAACAGGCAGTTTCCAGGCGCTGGCCAGGTTCAATGCTTCCTGGGTGGTCCCCTGGTTGGAGGCGCCGTCACCGAAGAAGCAGGCGACAACCTTGTCCTCGCCCCGGTACTGGATGGCCAGGCCGGCGCCGTTGGCGATGGGACCGCCGCCGCCGACAATACCGTTGGCGCCGAGGATGCCCAGGTTAATATCGGCAATGTGCATGGAACCGCCCTTGCCTTTGCAGTAACCGGTGCGTTTACCGAAAATCTCCGCCATCATCAGCTTCAGGTCGCCGCCTTTTGCAATCAGGTGTCCATGACCACGGTGGGTACTGGTGATGTAATCATCCTTGCGCAGGACTGCGCAGGTGCCGGCGGCAACCGCCTCCTCACCCAGATAAAGGTGCACAAAACCAGGGATTTTGCCAGCGGCAAAGAATTCCTGCAGCTTGCTCTCAAACTGACGGATGCGATACATGGTCGTATACATCTGTATCATTACTTCTTTTTTTTGTGTCATGACGTTCTCCTTGGTTGTTCATAACTGCGAATGAATCTCTATGAATTTGCCTGGACAATCTGCAGCACCTGTCTCCTGCACCCCGGCGGGTTTTTTCCATTTTTCCGGAAGCAGGAGACCGTAAGGTGCCGTGCACATGCTAAGCCGTTTCCACGAAAACAGTGACCGCCGCGTTGGCTACGAGGATGGAGGAACATCCCGCCCCAAAAGAGGGAACGCAGAGGCCCTCAACCAGCATACCGCCCTGTACCGAGGTGAGCATCTGCCTGCCGATGGGAACCTCCTTCAGGACACGCGCAGCATCCACCTGATCGGGAAAGGGCGTGGCCACCTGCACTTCCACGATCACCCCCTCGAAGTCGTTGCGGCCCAGAATCTCCACCAGTCCGCACAGGCAGCTGTGGTGGATGGCATCCCGTACCGCCCGGCACGCTGCCTTGGTGGCGTCCATGCCGTGCAGATCAGCCCCGGTTCCCAGTTCGACGATAAACCGTTGTCTTTTCATGGTAATTTCCTGTTATTACACAAGAATCATTCCCGGATCCTCCAGACAATCCGCCAGAGTCCGCAGGAACTTCATGGCCGGACCGCCGTCCGTGATCCGGTGATCAAAGGTAAGGCTCAGATTCATCATTTTACGGACAACGATGTTGCCGCTTTCGTCCACAGCCGGACGATCCACGGCACGGCCCACACCAAGAATTGCCGCTTCCGGTGGATTGATGATGGGAGTGAACCCGTCCATCCCCATCATGCTCACGTTGCTGATGGTGAAGGTGCCGCCCTGGAGTTCATCCATGGTCAGCCCGCCTTTTCTCGCTTTTTTCGCGACTTCGCGGATTTCCACCGCAAGCTGTGTCAGGGTTTTCTGCTCGGCACTCTTGACGTGCGGCACCACCAGACCGTTTTCCAGGTCAACCGCGATTCCCAGGTTGACCTGTTTGTGCTGTTCAATGCCCTCGTCCGTGAGCCGGGCGTTCATGTAGGGGAATTGCACCAGGGTGCGGCTGACGGCCAGGGCAATGATATCATTGTAGGAAACACGGGGAATGTCCTCACGCTTGGCATACCTAGCCCGTACCTTGTCGCGCAAAGCGGTCATGGCGGTGGCATCGATTTCCACAAACACGGTCAGTTGAGCGGAATTGTGCAGACTGGCCATCATGTTGTCGGCAATGATCTTACGCATGCCGGTCATGGGTACGATCACGGGCTTTTCGGCCTGGGCTGGTGCGGGCGTACCCTTGCCTGCAATGGGCTGCATGGCCCGCAGCACATCCACCTTGAGAATCTTGCCCCCTTCTCCGGAACCCGTGACCTGGGAAAGATCGATCTCCATTTTTTTCGCCAGTTCAATGGCCTGGGGAGCAGCATTCACGCCTGCATATATATCGGTTGGCGGAGTGTAAGCGAGCACGTCCTTGTCCGTCACCCGGCCATTGGGACCGGTGCCGGTCACATCGGCCAGATCGATGTTCTTTTCTCTGGCCAGCCGCCGGGCACTGGGCGAAGCCAGCACAAACCCCTCTTTTCCGGGGGCTGCCGCACCACTTTTGGCAGGCGCCGCTGTCTTCTCCGGTGTTTCGGGCGGGGCGGCTCCGCCAGCTGTTTTGCGTGCAGGCGTTTCTCCGGGAGCGGCCAGCACTCCCACAACGGTTTTGACGGCAACCATTTCGCCTGCCGGCACCAGGATCTGGAAAAGCACACCGTCGGCGGCGGCCTCCACCCTGTTGGTGATCTTATCCGTTTCCACTTCAAAAAGGGCATCACCTGCCTTGACGCTGTCGCCTTCGTTTTTCAACCACTTGGAAAGTTTTCCTTCCTTCATGGTCAGGCCCCATTTGGGCATTACAATGTCTGTTGCCACAATATTTGCCTCCTTTTCGTCGCTATTCTCAAGAGGGGTTGAAAAAATTACCTGTGCATGATCGTCTGCACCGTATCAGTCAGTTTAAGATGAGCAAAAACCAAGCCACATGCGGCAATAAACCAACAGGCCAAGCCATTCGGCTCACCTCATGTTCAAAATATATTGTATCACTGCTCCGATTTATATTTTTTGCATGAAAATAGTAAGTTGCGAGACACAGTCTCTTTGGCGCCAAGTAATTGCATAACCAGAAAGAGAGCAATGAATCAAAATGAAACAATCAGCGTCCGGTATGCGCAGCCGAAGGGACAGGACAGGGTGTGCGAATTTTGAACACTCCGCGGGCACCAGCATAATTAGGCCAAGCTGTTCAAGAAAAAATCTGTTACATTATGAAACAGTCAATGGGTGCGGGATGGAACGGAAAACG